>NZ_JBHIOH010000049.1:0-112475 GCF_042195375.1 Bartonella sp. CL100XZDX
TTTTAGGGTTGAAAGAACGGTATTTTTTCTTGCAATAGTTAAGCCAATCAGATTCCCATGATTGTTGTACTGGCTCATATTTCACCGTTTGCGGAGCTTCATAAATTATCTGTTCTTGTGGAACCTGTTGATATACAATTTGATTTTGTGGTACTATTTGATAAACAACTTGTGGCTGTTCTGGTTTTTTTAAAACTGTACCAAGAATCGTACCTGTTGCAAGACCAAGAATACCCATTACTACAGCATCTCCTGAGTTTTCTATATGAACATTACGGTGTTTTGTTTTTTTGCGCTCGACGTAATGATACGTTTTGTTTTCAATATAATGATAATGGTGGTGGTGGTGATGATGGTGTTGTTGTTCCGTCTTACTATGTTTGGCTACAAACCTTTCATGTTCGGCTTTAAATCTTCTTTTGCCGTCTTCAAAACTCTTGTGGAAATCATCAACAAACTTTTGGAAATCATCAGAAAAAAAGCCACGTTTTCTATCAGAACAATGGGAGCGAGAAAAACCGCAAGGCGGGATATCAGCTTTCTTCCTTATTTCCCTTATCGCATCATCTGTTTCTTTACGCATCTTCCTCATCATATCATCTATTTCTCTCGAGATAGAGTCACTACGATTCCATGCTATATTCGCAAGCGTTGCATTTAGCGGCATCAAAACGGTCACAGTTGACATTGCTGATAATACCGCTAACCTGATCACTTTTTTCATAATGATGCTCCTTGTGTAAATTCGTATTTTTCACATCCTACACGTTTCAAACTGAATAGAGCCTGAACAATTTTGGACTTTATTGTGACAAAAAAATAAAAATTCATTTAGTTAAATCTACCACGGAGACAGTACAATAAAATCATAACAGAATTTTGATTTCAATTAATGTACTCTGCTTGAGGTTAATTAATAAATTTGTATTGAGAGTACCCGATTTTTTACTATGGGATATAAAATCTTTATTTATTGGTACTTTTTTATTGTTTGGTACAATATGAATTGAACAATAGGTGTATGAATACAAAGTTATCATTTTTTATCATAGTCTTATGGTTCTATGAGAAAGTCTTATTTTACTTTATTTGTGTTATAGAACCGTGACCTATTTGAATATTTTTTTGTAAGGATCGATAATATTGAGTTAAATATCA
The DNA here is from genome assembly GCF_042195375.1 of Bartonella sp. CL100XZDX. Classification (NCBI taxonomy): domain Bacteria; kingdom Pseudomonadati; phylum Pseudomonadota; class Alphaproteobacteria; order Hyphomicrobiales; family Bartonellaceae; genus Bartonella; species Bartonella sp. CL100XZDX. The sequence continues at coordinate 1,159 of NZ_JBHIOH010000049.1, forward strand.
GAGTATAACTGTATAAAATAATATATTTTGGAATTTTTTGTAAAATGTTCTTTCTTATGTTGTTTTAGACAAATTGGAGCACCCTTGATGTTGGAGGTTGTCTATTTTTCGGATAATGCTGTTTGCTTTTGAACCTTAGTCTTTTTTAGAAGAGCTGAAGATTATTTTATGCGGTTTGAAATTTCTTACTCCTTCATTGATTGCGTTTTTTTCGTTTTATTGTTGCTTGATTAGGGGTGTTTTTACGAGATTTTCCTTTTTGATTTTCCAAAATACCAGTGTCCATGGTTGGTCCCATGTGTGCAAGGTCTGGTTTGGAGAAAAGACTTTGTTGTAACACGGGCTCATGGGTGGATTGTTCGCTATGATGTGTTAAGGGATTTTCTGCGAGTTCTAGTTCTATCTTTTGTAATTGTTTGATTTCATCGCGAAGTCGCGCTGCTTCTTCAAAATTAAGATCAGCAGCTGCTTCATGCATTAATTTTTCAAGGTGTTTAATATGAGATGCTAAATTGTTGCCAACTATATTTTTTTTCTCGATAACATCAGGGATATTTGTACGAACATGGTTGTTTTCATCGCCTAAATTGAGAATATCTCCGATATTTTTTTTGATACTTTTCGGTGTGATATGGTGTTCTTCATTATAGGCTATTTGTTTTTGTCGACGTCTTTGTGTCTCCTGTAAGGCTCGTTCTATGGAACCAGTGATCGTATCTGCATAGAGGATAACACGGCCATCTACGTTACGTGCAGCACGTCCGATTGTTTGTATGAGGGAAGTTTCAGAGCGCAAAAAGCCCTCTTTATCGGCATCTAGAATGGCAACAAAACCACATTCTGGAATATCTAAGCCTTCTCGGAGCAAGTTGATACCGATGAGGACATCAAAGGTGCCAAGCCGAAGATCGCGTAGAATTTCAATGCGTTCTAATGTATCAATGTCAGAATGCATGTAGCGTACACGAATGTCTTGTTCGTGGAGATATTCAGTTAAGTCCTCAGCCATACGCTTTGTGAGAACTGTCACCAATGTACGGTAGCCTTTTTGAATTGTTTTACGAATTTCATTCACAACATCATCGACTTGATTTTTGGCTGGACGAACCTCTGTTGGTGGGTCAACAAGCCCTGTTGGGCGAATAACTTGTTCCGCAAAAGTGCCGTGAGATTGTTCTATTTCCCAGCGTCCAGGTGTTGCGGAGACAGCAATCGTTTGTGGGCGCATAGCATCCCATTCTTCAAAGCGCAAAGGACGGTTATCCATACAAGAAGGGAGGCGAAAACCATATTCTGCTAGTGTTGCTTTTCTACGAAAGTCACCTCGGTACATGCCCCCAATTTGGGGAATGGTTACGTGGCTTTCATCGATAAAAACAAGAGCATTATTTGGAATGTATTCGAACAAGGTTGGTGGTGGTTCTCCGGGTTTTCGTCCTGTTAAATAACGTGAATAATTTTCTATTCCGGCGCATGAACCGGTGGTTTCTAACATTTCTAAATCAAAAATTGTACGTTGTTCTAAACGTTGTGCTTCTAAAAGACGTCCAGCTGCGTTCAACTCATCGAGGCGTTGAACGAGTTCCATTTTGATGGCTTTCATTGCTTGATTGAGTGTTGGTCGCGGTATTACATAGTGTGAATTGGCATAAATTTTAATCGATTGAAGATCGCCTGTTTTTTGTCCGGTGAGAGGATCGAATTCCGTAATTGTTTCCACTTCATCGCCAAAGAGCGAAATACGCCAAGCACGATCTTCGAGGTGGGCAGGGAAAATTTCGATTGTATCCCCTCGTACACGAAAGGAACCACGAATGAAATTGATATCTTGTCGATAATACTGTTGAGAGACTAAATCAGCCAAGAGTGTTCGTTGATTGAGTTTGTCCCCTTTTGCTATTTGGAAGGTCATGGCCGTATAGGTTTCTACGGAACCAATTCCGTAGATGCAGGAGACAGAGGCGACGATAATAACGTCATCACGCTCTAAGACGGCGCGTGTTGCAGCATGACGCATCCGGTCGATTTGTTCATTAATTGAGGATTCTTTTTCAATATAGGTATCAGAGCGTGCAACGTAGGCTTCTGGTTGATAATAGTCATAATAAGAAACAAAATATTCGACAGCATTATGGGGAAAAAAACTTTTAAATTCCCCATAAAGCTGCGCTGCTAGAGTTTTATTTGGTGCTAAGATTAAAGCTGGACGCTGTGTTTTTTCAATGATATTGGCCATTGTATAGGTTTTTCCTGAGCCGGTAACACCCAAAAGCACTTGTGTACGTTCATCTTTTTGAATTCCCTCAACCAGAGTTTTTATGGCTTGAGGTTGATCTCCCGCGGGTTTAAAAGATGTTTCGAGTTGAAATGGAATACCACCTTCAGACTTTTCAGGACGAACAGGGCGGTGAGGTGTCCATAACGCGCCATTCTTAAAAAGAGGATTACCTGAAGCAATAAGAGCAGAAAGAGCTTCTACTGTTGCAGTAACACAATTTTTCATTGTTGTATCCTTTGATAGAAAAGTGTTGGTGATTTTAAAGAAAATACTAATTTTTACAAATTTATTACGACAACAGCAAAACGTTATTGAACAGATTTATTTTGGTTTATTAGAGCTTTCATTAGGATATTGATCAAGTTTTTTATGAGACGAGTTCTTTGAAGTATTTCTTTGGAGGGGGTATATTTGTGGTTGTTCGTGGACACTATTGCATTTTTGCCATGATGATATTCAAGAGGGCATAAGTTATTATGGCTGTTATGGAGAATAATCGGTATGTTTGGGCACTAAAGACATTGTATATGTGTGATAAAGATCGTTTCCATCTTTAAATGAAAGATAACGAGATGACACCCAACCTATTTGAGTGTTATATCGGATATGGCACCAATTTCCTTTACAGTTTTTAACAAAAACCAATTCTCCAGCAGAGATTAAGCCGCAAAGCGCATACTGAGTGCTGGGACCTGTTCTAAAATTAAGATTTCTCGTAACAAAAGCATCTGCTGCCTCTGATATTGTTGTGGCTAAAAAGAAAGAGCCAAACATAAAAAAAATGACGATTTTTTTCATTTTTCTGTAAAGAATTTCTTTAGAGATTTTCTATCCTTCTCTCTTCATATCCCATATGATTTCTTTTACTAGATTATGATAAAACAGAAAAAAACACAATTCTTTCTTCTTTAGGACACTTTTAAAGAGAAGAGTGAAGTTTAACGTTTTAAACACCAAAATGAGATGTTTTAATCACTATTTGTGCATGTTTTGTTTCCTTTATTTATTTTTGTATGGAAAACAGCGATACTGTACTATATAATAAAAAAGATCGTAGTTTTCGGATTCCAAAAGTAATTTTGGAAGCCGTTTTTTGTATTTTTATTAAACCTTCCGTGTAATAGAAAGGGACGGATTATGGAAAAAGTTCCGATGACTACAGCTGGTTTTGAGAGTCTTAAAGAAGAGTTGCGTTGGCGTCAACAACAGGAGCGTCCGCGAATTATTGAAGCAATTTCTGAAGCGCGTGCGCATGGTGATTTATCCGAAAATGCTGAGTATCACGCAGCTAAAGAAGCGCAAAGTCATAATGAGGGGCGTATAAATGAGCTTGAAGATTATATCGCGCGAGCAGAAGTTATAGATGTCTCGCGTCTTTCAGGTGACAAAATAAAATTTGGCGCAACCATTAAACTCTTGGATGAGGACACTGAAGAAAAAAAAGTGTATCAGATCGTAGGAGATCAAGAAGCTGATGTAAAGGTTGGTAAAATCTCTATTTCTTCGCCTATCGCACGTGCACTTATTGGCAAGCAAGAAGGTGATGTGATTGAGGTGAATGCACCAGGTGGTGCGCATAATTATGAGATCATTAAGGTTCAGTACATCTAAATAACATATGGATTATTATGCGTGTATCTTTGGACGAAACTGAGGTTATTGCGCCTCACTTTAAAAGGCGTTTGTCGGGAGTAACATCTACGATTATTCAGCTTATTCCAATGCAACGCGAACAGGGTATGCGTATATCCACTTTGGGGTTTGGTTTACCACAAACTTTACCGGCTCTTGCCTTTAGGGACCTTTTCGGACTTTGGAAAAGTCCGAAAGGGAAGCCATTTCGTATTTGGCATGCACGACGCAATATTGAGATGCTTTGTGGGATCTTTTTACGCGATGTTTTGCGAATGAAGCTTAAACTCATCTTTACTTCGGCTTCACAACGTCATCATAAGCCTTTTACCAAATGGTTGATTCGCTGTATGGATAGGGTTATAGCTACCAGTACACGTACGGGCGCTTATCTAGAAGTGCCTCATAAGGTTATTATGCATGGGGTGGATGTGAGGCGTTTTACTCCACCACAGACTGTTGATGATTGCTTTTCTTCGACAGGATTTCCAGGAAAATATGCGGTAGGATGTTTTGGGCGTCTGCGCTACTCAAAGGGAACAGATTTATTTGTTGATGCCATGATAGCATTATTGCCTGATTACCCCGAATGGACAGCACTTATCGCTGGTCGTACGACAGAGCAATATTATCATTTTGAAAAAGAGTTACGCCAAAAGATTGCTAAAGCTGGTCTGGATGATCGCATTATTTTTCTTGGTGAGATTCTGGACATCCCTTTGTGGTATCGTCGTTTAACACTTTATGTTGCACCTTCTCGTACAGAAGGTTTCGGTTTAACGCCATTAGAAGCAATGGCATCACAGGTTGCGGTTGTAACGAGTGATGCAGGAGCTTATAAAGAATTGGTTGTAGAAGCGACAGGAACAGTTGTAAAAGCAGGAGATGGTTCGGCTTTAACCGCAGCAATTGAACCTTATTTTTCTGATGTGGAAAAAACATTGGCAGCCGGAAAGAAAGCTTTAACCCATGTTCGTACTCACTTTCCTTTGGAAAAAGAGGCAAGCAAGATTGAAAGTGTTTACAAAGAACTGTTTGCGGAAAAAACACTTTGATATGATATCAAAAATCTTCTTGAGGGATGATAAAAAGTATTTTCCTTAAAGGTTTTTCATAGTCATCAAGAAAACAGCTCAATGATATAAATGTTATTTTACAAAATTTATATTGTCTTTAGTAGAACACTATAAAAAGTTCCCAAAATTTTGGATAAAAGATTAAAAATGTATACGCTTGAGAGCGATATGTAGTTTATGATAAAGCATACTAGGAGAGAGGAAAGCTACTTTTATTCATTGATATTTTAGAATAAGAAAATAATGCTTTAACTCAAGTCTGGGGATTTATGCACTATCTTATACGGTGTCGTACTGATATTGTTCGTTTTGTAAGACTTAAATAGATAGCAAAAAAACGTTTTCTTGTCTTAAAAAGATAATGATGCTATCTCCATGGATAAAATAGTCGTACATATTTTCAATAAATTCATGATAAGATGGATTTAAGATTGATATATATATATATGATTTTTATAGATAATTTACCTTTTCAATTTGAATAAGAGCTTTGAGTAGCGTAAGATTTTCTTATGTCAAATCGGTTGATATTAAATCAAGGAGAGCTATCCTCTAGCACATCACAATCGGAAGAAGGCATGTGGTGGATAAAAACTATTGAAGACAAGGTGTAAAGAGATTTCTTATAAATTGTCTGAAATGCAGGCTGTTACGACATTAACAGAAAAAAAATAATATGGTGGTACTAATTTATATCTTATTTTGTAGTACCGACTTGCACCTTATTATTATTTAAGTAAAAATGATGGTGCCCATTTTATATCTTTCATGAAGGCTGTCGTGGAATGGGGGTGATGAGTACTGTGAGATGTTTTTTTATAAGCTTGTGAGTTCGTAATATAATAGCATTTTTTTCTATAAGGAGGTAACTCTATTAAAGAGAAAAAACACTTTTATCAGCAAATATTCATATTTTTTGCATGAGAGATTATTCGTAAAAAAGAATGTTCTATGCGTCCACTTTATTTGATAAAGAAGATCAATAAAGTGAAGTTTTATATGTTATGGCTTTGAAAATATTGGTATTTGATTGTTTTTGTTGAATTATTTTTATATCATTGATATGATGATTTGTATGAAATTTTAGAAAATCTTCAGTGGATTGAGTAAGGGGTGAATATTATGATGCATACTGTTCACACCTTTTTATCTTGTAAATTTTTATCATGGTAGAATAAAATACTCTCTGCATTAGAATTGTTCACGCCAGAAAGCGGGAATAAAAAGGACGAATATTGTTATGATTTCAAGGCGTCCAGCTAACATTAGAAAACTTAAAATCCATAAAGCATGGTCGTTGATTGTAGAGAAATTACCAGTGGGGCCAATAATATCTCCAAAGCCTGGACCAACATTTGAAAGTGCGGTTAAGACCCCCGTAAAGGCAGAGGTAAAGTCAAGACCGGTTGTAAGCAAAAGTGCAGTGCCGATAACAAGGCAAAACATATAAAGACAGACAAAAAACAAAACGGCTTGAGCAACATCATTTGATATATTTGAGTGATCGTAGCGCGCTTTTACAACGACATTAGGAGAAAGAAGTTTTTCTATATTTGTTTGTGTAATACGCCAAAGAATAATGAGGCGATTGATTTTCATGCCACCAGAAGTAGAACCAGCACATCCGCCTGTAAAAGAAACAATGAAGAAAATTCCAAGCGCAAACGGTCCCCAAAGTTGATAATCTTCAGCGCTATAACCTGTGGTGCTAATAATGGATGAAAGGTGAAAAATGACATCAAGGAAAATCAAGTGGAACGCGCGATGATCATAAAACCGTAGCCATGCCGCTAAAGCAAAGCTGAAAAGGAGAACGATATGGAGAAAAACAATCACTTGTGGGTCAAGGAAGCGTTTGGAGTGTCCAGGAAGGACTAATTTAACATAAAGTACGAAGGGTAAAGCAGAAAGCAACATGAAGATTGTTGAAATAATTAAGATGGCTGGTTTATCAGAAAAATAGCCAAAAGAAGCATCATGCGTTGAAAAACCAGCTGTTGCTACTGTACTCATTGCATGGTTAATGGCATCAAATAAATTCATGCCTGCAGCAAAATAAGAAAGCATACAAGCCAATGTTAACCCAACATAAGCGATGATAATTCCGTTAGCAATTTGGTTGATGCGAGGCAATATTTTTTCAGATTTATCAGATGATTCCATATGAAAAAGTCGCACGCCACCCACACGCAGTGAAGGCAAAATTAAGAGGGCTAAACCGATAAAACCAATGCCCCCAATCCAGCATATAAGAGAACGCCATAATAAAATACTTCGCGATAAATTATCAAGATCAGAAAGGACTGTGGAGCCTGTTGTTGTAATTCCAGAAACAGATTCAAAAATGGCTCCTGCTAGAGAAATGGGAAGAGGAGAAAGATAAAGAGGTAAGGCACCTACGATGCTTCCTGTAAGCCAAAGACAAACAGTGAGCATAAAGCCAAGCCGTGCTGAAAAGCGACAAGTAGCTCCCTTAGTTGCTAAAAGAATCAGCGTTGCTAACATGGTGGTTATGGCACAAGAATAGAGAAAGCTTATCCAATTACGATTGTTGTCGTGCAAATCCACAAAAATTGGCAAAAGCATTGCTCCTCCCATGATTAAGGCAAAACGTGCACAGACATTGATAATAAATTGAAAAATGATCGTTCCCTATCTTTGTATCTCTTTTTATTATGGTTTTGTGCTCATAAGAAGTTACATTTTTCTCTTTATAGGATAAGGATTAATTCTTAACATTAGCGTGCCTTGATGAATTAGTAATCAGACCTTTTCATAAAACTTGAAAAGAAGTATACATAACATAATTAGGGCTCTTGAAAAATATTTTTTTAAAAGGCTGCATTCCGTTATCATTTATAGAATAATTAATTTATAATAAAGTGAAGGGGATTTAATGGTGCAATCGCATATTCGTCTGCTGATTATTGGCTCAGGTCCGGCTGGTTATACAGCGGCGATCTATGCAGCAAGAGCAATGCTTAAGCCGGTTTTGGTGACGGGCTTGCAGCAGGGTGGACAATTAACAATTACAACTGATGTTGAGAATTATCCAGGTTTTTCAGATCCCATTCAAGGACCATGGTTGATGGAACAAATGGCAAAACAAGCTGAGAATATGGGGACAAAAATTGTCTATGATACAATTATAAAGGCTGATTTGTTGAAGTATCCTTTTGTCTTATATGGGGATTCAGGAACACAATATTCTTGTGATGCACTGATTATTGCAACAGGAGCTCAAGCACGCTGGCTTGGTTTAGAAAGTGAACAGACCTTTATGGGCGGAGGTGTTTCCGCTTGTGCTACATGTGATGGCTTTTTTTATCGTGATAAGGACGTTATTGTCGTGGGAGGAGGAAATACGGCTGTTGAAGAAGCACTTTATTTATCGCATTTGGCTAAGAGTGTAAGCGTGGTTCACAGGCGGGGGCAGTTTCGGGCAGAAAAAATTTTGCAAGATAGGTTGCTGTCTTGTAATAATGTGCGTGTTTTTTGGGATCATGTGGTTGAAGAAATTCTGGGGCTGCCAGCTCAAGATTCAATGGGCGCTGTTGTAACAGGGGCACGTCTGAAAAATGTTAAGACAGGTCATGAGATGAAAGTGAATGCAGAGGGCATATTTATTGCCATTGGGCATGATCCTGCTGTTTCTCTGTTTGAAGGACAGCTGAAACAAAAACGAGGCGGCTATTTATGGACAGCACCGGACTCAACAGCAACAAGCATTGCTGGTGTTTTTGCTGCTGGGGATGTGACAGATGAAACATTCCGCCAAGCTGTAACAGCTGCGGGAAGAGGATGTATGGCAGCGTTGGAAGCAGAACGGTTTTTGGATATATCCAAGCGTTAGTAACTCATTGAGAAAATAGAGAATATAGAGGTAGAATTAATTGTGGCGCCACCGTTGGATTGGGATAAGTTAAGAGTTTTTCACGCTGCAGCAGAAGCGGGATCTTTTACGCATGCTGCTCAAAAACTTCATTTATCTCAATCAGCCGTTTCACGACAGGTTTCGGCTTTAGAACAAGAGGTTGGGGTATCCTTATTTCAACGTCATGCGCGTGGTTTGATTCTTACAGAACAGGGAGAAACTCTTTATCGTACAGCTCATGATGTTTTGATGAAGCTTGAAAGTGTGCGTTTGCAATTAAGTGAAAGCTATGCAAAACCAACGGGGCACTTGCGTGTGACCTCGACCTTTGGAATGGGGGCAGGGTGGATTGCAGAGCGTATGCCAGAATTTCTTAGTCTTTATCCTGATATGCAGGTTCAGCTTTTGCTTTCCGATGAAGAGCTTGATTTGACAATGTGTCATGCGGATTGTGCTGTTCGCTTACATCAACCCAAACAACCTGATCTTATACAAAGAAAACTCTTTACAATTCATATGCATGTTTATGCTTCGGAAAAGTATATTGCAAATTATGGAAAGCCGGAAAAATTATCTGATCTCGATGAGCATCGTATTATTTCGTTCGGTGAACCTGTTCCACCTTATTTGTCTGGTTTAAATTGGTTGGAAAAGGCTGGTAGAAGTGATGGATCATTGCGCGTTTCAGTTCTACAAATCAACAATATCATCTCAATAAAGAATGCGCTTATGCGTGATCTTGGGATTGCTGTGCTTCCTGATTATATCGTCAATAATGATGAGCATTTGGTGCGTCTTTTTCCTGATATGGTTGATATTCCTTCTTTTGATACTTTTTTTTGTTATCCTTATAATTTAAAGAATTTGGCAAGGTTAAATGCTTTTCGAGATTATATTTTTTTAAAAGCTCGTCAGTGGTCTTTTTAATATTAATGTCTTAATTTATAAGGAACAATTAGCTGTTTTGCAACTTGAGACTCCCGTAATATTCTTTCGTTTCAAATTTGCTCATATTGAATCAATTAAAATTATTCGTTGCACATTAAAAGTGGAGGGAGTCTGCGCGGGTAAATATTTTTGAAAAAAGGGATAAATGTTTTTTTACAAATGCTAGCAAACGTGAGAGCTATTATATAATGGACAATCGTGTGATGGTGTAGCTTACATTTTTATATTTAATTAAAGAGAGTGCTACATAATGGAGACAAATTTAAAGCTATGTGTTTATTGCATAGCAGATACGCTTAAGTCTTTATTGTGCTTTTTCTTATAAAATGACATAGAATGCTATCTCTTGATTATGTTGCCTCCCAGTGCGTTTTCTTGAGTGTTCCCTTACGAAGATCTATCAGATTGATTTTATCTCTGAAGATTTTCCAAATTTGCCGGACAATATGTCCGGCTTTTTTTTATTATTTTTGAAAGAGTCCTTAGAAATTGCAATATATGGGAAGATGATAAGGAAAAAATTTCGAAACTTGTGGATATCCAACAATTTTTTAAGAATACTAAAATTCAATGAGGAGTTTAAGAGAGATTTATCCTGTTATACCATAAAAGTCTGTCTTTTAGGGGTGTGATATAAAATATTTAAAACCTTATACATGAAGTGCTTTTTATTAGAGTGTGAGGTGAATATTTAAGGCAGGTCTTGTTCATAAAGCCTATGAAGTAAATCAAGTAGTTATTAGATAGAACTTAAAGGAAACTGGATTGCTTACACAACGATGTGAGGTGGCTTCTTCTTCATTTTAGGACGAAGAAGAAGCCGAGAAATAGAAGAGATTTTATTGTAAGGGCCTTTGATTATAAGGGCAATTGTGTTTAAAAGTGCTCGGTCTTTTTTAGAGTTATAAATTGAATGGAGAAAGCAGAATAGGTTTTTCATCTCTTATGATAATAGACCGATTCATTTATTTGATAGCTAGATTTTTTTGATCTTTATCTACAGCCTCTATTTTTGTGTTTATTCATAGATATTTTTGCTGAATCGATAGATTTAGACCATGACACAATTTCCGATATTTTCTCGGATATACTGACATTCGGTAAAAACAATCACAAGAGATGATATTTAAAAATTTTAAATTAGACTGTTGCAAAAGCGCTGTATACGTATACAAGCTTCTTCAAGTAATTCTTCTGATGTTGCATAAGAAATACGAAAAGCTGATCCAAGTCCAAAAGCAGATCCTTGGACGACAGCAACAGCTTCTGTTTCTAGAAGCGCTATGGCAAAGTCCTCATCATTGGTAATACATTGGCCGTTAGGTGTTTTCTTTCCAATAATTCCGGAGCAAGAAGGATAAACATAAAAAGCACCCTCAGGCGTTGGACAGTGAATGCCAGGAGCTTGATTTAGCATGGAGACAACGAGATCACGGCGTGTTTGAAAAATACTTTTATTTTTAGCAATAAAGTCTTGTGGCCCGTTGAGTGCTTCAACCGCAGCCCATTGTGAAATGACACTTGTTCCAGATGTTTGCTGGCCTTGAATGGTATCCATGGCTTTAATTAATTCTTGTGGTCCGCCTGCATAGCCGATTCTCCATCCCGTCATCGCATAGGCTTTAGAAACACCATTCATTGTGAGTGTACGCTCATAAAGCGCTGGTTCTACTTGAGCTGGAGTAACAAAGGTAAAACCCTCATATGTGAGATGTTCATATATATCATCGGAAAGGATATAAACATGAGGATATTTTACTAAAACATCTGTGAGTTTTTTCAATTCATTATGTGTATAAGCGGCACCTGATGGATTTGAAGGAGAGTTAAAGATGACCCATTTGGTTTTGGGGGTAATGGCAGCTTCTAGCTCTTGGGGTTGGAGTTTATAAGAAAATTCGGCTTTCGTTTCTAAAAAGACAGGCTTACCATCGTTGAGTGAGACCATTTCTGGATAACTAACCCAATAAGGGGATGGAATGATGACCTCATCTCCTTTATTCAAAGTTGCCATGAATGCATTAAAGAGAATTTGTTTTCCACCGGTACCAACAATAATTTGTTCTGGTTGGTAAAGAAGGTTATTTTCTCTTTTAAACTTTGCAGAAATTGCTTGGCGCAATTCTGGAATTCCAGATATGGGAGGGTATTTTGTTTCTCCTCTTCGAATAGCTTCAATAGCCGCGTTTTTGATGTTGTCTGGGGTATCAAAGTCTGGCTCTCCAGCACTTAAAGCAATAACATTGCGCCCTAATGCTTTTAAATGGCGGGCCTTTTGAGAAGCAGCTATTGTTGCAGAAGGTTTGATAAGAGACAGTTTGTCGGCAATAAAAGCCATAATTTTAAATCCTTATATTATATCAACAAATGGTTATTGCTTTAAGGATATTCTATAAGAGATTATATTGTATGCAATAAAAAACTTCCAAAATACTCTTACACGGGCTTTATATTCTTCTTTTTTGAGATTTCACAAGATAATCTCTTCGTAGATTTTATGAAAGTTTTGAGGAAGTATAAGGGGGGGGTGATAAATTGTGCAAAGGAGATAAGTAGTCTTTTATGTTAACAAGGTAAAATGATGCTTTATACAAAATAAAAAAAATCTTCGTCATTACAGACGAAGATTTTTAAATAAAATATTGCAAAATTTAAACTTTAAAGGGCTGCAAGGTTACCAGCGGCAAATTTTCCTGAACGACGATCTTGAAGAACATCATAAGAAATTTTTTGCCCTTCATTAAGACTGTTTAGACCAGAACGCTCGACAGCAGAAATGTGTACAAATACATCTGCACTACCATCACTAGGTTGAATGAATCCGAAACCTTTTGTTGTATTAAACCACTTAACTGTTCCTGTAGACATAGGAAACTCCTTAGAATATATAATTATATTGAGTATTGAAGCTTTCATTTCTTCAATACGGTTGTAGATCGAAATTAGGTGGGAGAAGTTTCGTCGAAAGTGCAGATTGCACAGGAAAGAAAGTCACGTAACCGAAAATTCGATGAAACCTCTATAAAAGTTTTTGGAACAAAAAGCAAGTCTTAATCAATTTTTATATAAAGAAAAAATAAGAAAACAGTGTACATTTTGTTAAGTAGAAAAATTCAACTGAAATAACTTTGTAGTGAACGTACTTCAAGGCGCCTTTTTTTGAGTGCTTTGATCGCTTCTACAACGGCTTCGGCTCCAGCTAGTGTTGTATAATAGGGAACATTTTGCATGAGGGCTGCATAACGTAATGATTTTGAATCTGAGATGGCACTGGCCGTGCTAGTTGTATTAAAAATCAATTGAATTTTGCGATTACGAATAGCGTCTTCAATATGGGGGTGTCCCTCTAGAACTTTGTTAATTTTTTTTGCTTCAACGTGGTGTTCGGTGAGAAATTTTTGTGTTCCACTTGTGGCGACAACAGAAAAGCCAAGCTCAGTTAAACGTTTTACAGGATTTAAGATGCGTTTTTTATCTTCATCTCTTACAGAAACGAACAAAGTTCCCTCTTTAGGGAGTTTTACACCAGCTCCAAGTTGGGCTTTAGCAAAAGCAAGCGAAAATTCATAGTCAAGTCCCATAACTTCACCGGTTGAGCGCATTTCTGGACCAAGAAGTGTATCAACACCTGAAAAACGAGCAAAAGGAAATACGGCTTCCTTGACGGCAATATGTTGTTTTTTTTGCAAAGAAGGTAATCCACCATAAGCTTGAAGAGCATCATGAAGCGTTTCTCCTGCCATAATACGTGCAGCCATTTTAGCAATAGGGCGACCAATCGTTTTTGCAACAAATGGGACAGTACGTGAAGCACGGGGATTGACTTCTAAGACATAAATGGTGTCATCTTTTATAGCATATTGTACATTCATTAAGCCGCGAACATGAAGTGCTTGTGCTAATGCTTTGGTTTGGCGCTCTAATTCAGTAACTATTTTATTTGAGAGCGTATGGACTGGTAGAGAACATGCTGAATCACCAGAGTGGATACCAGCTTCTTCAATATGTTCCATAATACCAACGATTAGTGTTTCGTTACCATCACATAGACAATCAACATCTACTTCAATTGCTTCTGTTAAATAGGTATCAAAGAGAAGCGGATTTTTACCAAGCAATATATTGATTTGTCCTGTTGTGTCGTTAGGATAACGGACTTTGATATCTTCTGAAATTAATTCAGGGACACTCTCAAGTAAATAATTTTGTAAGCTACGTTCATCACGAATAATTTGCATAGCACGTCCTCCTAAAACATAAGAGGGACGTACAACCAAAGGGAAGCCTAGTTCGTGGGCAATGAGGCGTGCTTGTTCAATGGAGTGGGCAATACCATTTTGAGGTTGTGTTAAATTAAGTTTAAATAACAGTTTTTGAAAGCGGTCTCTATCTTCTGCTAAGTCGATAGCGTCAGGTGAAGTACCTAGGATGGGGATATTGTGTTTTTCTAGAGCGCTTGCCAATTTTAAGGGTGTTTGTCCGCCAAATTGGACGATGACTCCAACCAAATCTCCTTTTTCCTGTTCTGCTTCTAAAATAGCGATAACGTCTTCTGTTGTTAAAGATTCAAAGTAAAGGCGATCAGAGGTATCATAGTCGGTTGAAACTGTTTCAGGATTACAGTTAATCATAATCGCTTCAAATCCTGCATCACGCAGTGCAAAAGCAGCGTGGCAGCAACAGTAATCAAATTCAATACCTTGCCCAATGCGGTTTGGTCCACCGCCTAAAATAGCAATTTTTTTGCGTTCAGAAACGTGTGCTTCCGAGTGCTCTACACCCGCAAAGGGAACTTCATATGTTGAATACATATAGGCTGTAGGAGAAGAAAATTCAGCGGCACAAGTATCAATCCGTTTGAAGACGTGTTTAACATTCAGTGATTTACGTAAAGCAGCGATATAATCGGGTTCTTTCCCTGTAAGGGAGGCTAATCGCGCATCTGAAAAGCCCATAGCTTTTAACATACGTAAATTATCTGCGTCTTGGGGTAATCCATGAATGCGGATACGCTGCTCCATTTCAATGATGGAGGCTATTTGTTCTAAAAACCACGGATCAATTTTGCTAATTTGGTGAATCTCATTTAAGGGTAAGCCTGTGCGCATGGCTTGAGCAATATAGCGTAGACGATCAGGGCTTGGTATGGCAATGGCTGAGCGTATAGAACTTTTTTCATCACCTTCAGCATGCTCTGGAATCACAATTTCATCAAGACCCGTAAGCCCTGTTTCAAGTCCACGGAGTGCTTTTTGTAACGATTCTTGAAAAGTGCGTCCAATTGCCATGACTTCTCCTACAGATTTCATCGCAGTTGTGAGGACAGGTGATGAACCGGGAAATTTTTCGAACGCAAAACGAGGAATTTTTGTCACAATATAGTCAATAGAAGGTTCAAATGATGCTGGTGTTGCACCATCCGTGATATCATTTTTTAATTCATCAAGTGTATAACCAACAGCCAGTTTAGCCGCTACTTTGGCAATGGGAAACCCCGTTGCTTTTGAGGCAAGCGCTGAAGAGCGAGAAACACGCGGATTCATTTCAATAACAATGAGGCGCCCATTTTCAGGATTGACAGCAAACTGTACATTGGATCCCCCCGTTTCAACACCAATTTCGCGCAAAACAGCAATCGAAGCATTACGCATACATTGATATTCTTTATCGGTTAAGGTGAGAGCAGGTGCTACAGTGATCGAATCACCGGTATGAATCCCCATTGGATCAATGTTTTCAATAGAACAAACGATGATACAGTTGTCGTTCTTATCACGAACAACTTCCATCTCATATTCTTTCCACCCTAAAACACTTTCTTCAATTAATACTTCTGTTGTTGGTGAAGCTTCAAGCCCACGTTCAATAATTTCATAGAATTCAGAGCGGTTATAAGCGATTCCACCACCAGTTCCACCAAGGGTGAATGAAGGACGAATAATAGCTGGAAGCCCAACAACATCAAGAGCTTGAACTGCTTTTGCTGTTGCATGAGCGATATAATGTTGTTTGCGATCAGCTTCGGTATGTCGCCAGTTGCGCTCAAGTTCTTCGAGTGCTTTGTCAAGCGCAGCACCAGAAAGCTTTGCTTTAAGTTCAGCACACGTTTTTGCGTGTTGTTGGCGATTTTCTTCTTTCAGTTCTGTTGCATTGGCTAACATAGAGCGTGGCGTTTCCAAACCGATTTTTGCCATCGCTTGGCGGAATAAAGCACGATCTTCAGCTTTATCAATAGCATCAGCATTGGCTCCTATCATTTCAACATGGTAGCGGTCTAAAATACCCATACGCTTTAATGATAAAGTAGTATTGAGGGCTGTTTGTCCTCCCATAGTGGGCAAAAGGGCATCGGGACGCTCGTGAGCAATAATTTTGGCAACTATTTCAGGAGTAATGGGCTCTATATAAGTTGCATCAGCTAGATCTGGATCTGTCATAATCGTGGCAGGATTAGAATTTACCAAAATAATTCGGTAACCTTCTTCTTTTAATGCTTTACAGGCTTGAGTGCCTGAATAATCAAATTCACATGCCTGACCAATGATAATAGGTCCTGCTCCGATGATAAGAATAGATTTTATATCTGTGCGTTTGGGCATGACTTTTTCCTATGACAAATATCTGTGTGCGATTGTTGTGGGCAAAATATTTTAGTTCTGAGGCTACCGTCATTTTATAAGTTAAGTGACAAAGAAAGTAAGCATTAAAATACCTTTTCCATGCTTTTTTTCATAAAATTGAAGATAAATTTCTTTTTTGAGTTGAGTCATCTCGTCAGTTTATCAAAAGTATGACCTTTGATAAAAAATAATAACAGTGCTCCAACAAATTAGAATATTCAAGCATACTGTGGAGCATAAAAAGCCGGAACATCTTTCCAATTCATTGCCGGCATACTTTCTTTGTGTTTTATGACGTTTTTTGCTTAAGAGAGCACGCGCTTTTTCTGTTGCTTGTAAAACATAAGCTATTATTTATGGTTCGATGGGATTTCGTAAAATAAAATGGGAAGCTTATCGTGTTGTTCCGTAAAATACTGCCGTTTAGAGTTGTGATATAAGGTATGAAAATTTACCACATTAAGGTGTTTTTGTTAGAGTGTATGATAGAATTCAGAGCAGGATTTGTCTGTAGAGAGCTTATGAAATAAACCATATCAAATGGGTTCAGTTGGAATCTGTTATATAAAAAGCAAGATTGTTGATAGATCAGCTCTGGTCGAAGTTTCCGTCTTAGGGTAGGAAGAAAGTCAATCTATGTATCTTTCCATTTCATAAAAAGGTGAGAGTGTATTTTAATACAATGGCTAAGGAGATAATTTCAGAATGATTTTGTTTGTTTTTAAAAGATAGTGAATACTCTCCCTTTACTTTATGGATGAAGTTCAAAACTTTTTAAAATATAAAGAAGGCTAAAATGCTGAACATTTCCCAAACGAGAGTATTCTGTCTGAAAGATGTATCAATAGGAAAGCTTTTGGTGGCTAGGTCTCAAAAAGGGATTTGTCATATAGCGTTAGGAGACACTATAGAGCAATTATTACAGGAGTTTACGATACGCTTTGGTGATGCACAACAAGTTGTAGGTGACAATACATTTAAGAGAGAAGTTGCTCATATTATAGCCATGATAGAAACACCTAAGCTGGTAAAAAAATATAATTTTCCCTTAGATATAAATGGTACAGTTTTTCAACGACAAGTATGGGCAGTATTATGTGATATACCATGTGGTGAAACAATTTCATATGAGATCTTAGCATGCCGTATTGGTATGCCGAAAGCTTTTCGTGCCGTTGCTCATGCCTGTGCACGTAACGAATTGGCTATTATCATTCCGTGTCATCGTGTTGTGCGTAAAAATGGTTTTATTTCAGGGTATCGTTGGGGGGAAAAACGGAAACAGATTTTACTACAACGGGAACAAAATGGAAAAATTTAACTTTGTGTGATGGGCATTATAATCGTTACAGTTGTTCCTTTCATTTCTTTTGAAGTAATTTCAAGTTTTCCTTTGTGGAGTTCTAGCAAGGAGCGTGAAATGGCTAATCCAAGACCTGAGCCCGTATGAGATTTAGTGAGCTGATTTTCGACTTGTTCAAAAGGTTGCCCAAGTTTTTTAATTGCTGATTGGGGAATACCAACGCCTGTATCTGTAATTTTAAAAATAAGGTTATTTTTTTTCTTGAAAGCGCAGACATCAATATTTCCGCCAGAAGGCGTAAATTTAACGGCATTAGAGATGAGATTAAGGAAAATCTGTTTCATTGCACGACCATCAACTTCAGCATGAAGTTCTGGGGTAATGTTTGTTGTAACAACAATATTTTTTTCTTGAGCTTGAGGTGTTAGTGTTCGTACTGCTTCACTAATGATGGGCTCAAGATCGGTATTTTTACAATCAAGGGTAAATCTTCCTGCTTCGATTTTTGACATATCAAGGATGTCATTGATAAGGGTTAGAAGATGGGTTCCTGAATTGTAAATATCATGCATATATTCCTTATAGCGTTGTGAACCAAGAGGACCAAAAGTCGATTGCAACATGATATCTGAAAAACCAAGAATAGCATTCAGAGGCGTGCGCAATTCATGAGACATATTGGCTAAAAATTCTGATTTAGCCTTATTAGCACTTTCGGCGCGTTCTTTTTCTGCTTTCAAACTTTTATTAAGTTTTTCAACTTCTGTTGCGCGTTGTTGAGCACTCCCTCGCGCGCGCTTGAGTTCTTGAATGAAAGAAAAAAGACGCCTTTCACTGTCTTCAAATTTTTCCTGTTGTTGTTTAAGCTCAGAAATGTCAGTACCAATACAAACCAATCCTCCATCTTGGGTTCGTCGTTCGTTAATTTTGAGCCAACAACCATCTGCCGTTTGGCGAATACTGGTTAAGTTACCAGTACCATCATCTTTAAGGGGATATTCACTGAGTGCAGGGCGTGCCATGGCTTCGACCGTTGCACGTTGGATACCTGATTGGAGAATTTGTTTAGGAATAGCGGCATATTCGCAAAATTTGCTGTTGGACATGACTAAACGTCCTTCAGCATCCCACAAGACGAAAGATTCTGAAATGTTTTCAATCGCATCACGGATACGAAGGTCGGCTTGCGCTGTTTGTTCAGCCAATTGTTGCTGTTCACTAATATCGAAGGAAATACCAACCAAATGGGGTTCTTCTTCTTCAGTAACTTCGGCACGAATGCGCATCCATACATAATGACCATCAGCATGACGCATAGGAACGTTAATATCGATATGCTTTTTTTTACCGCTCATTAATTCTTGAGCAAGATCAAAAAAATTCGCATCATTTGGATTGATAATGGCGCTAATTTGGGAAATTGAGAGCAGTGCATCTTGAGGGACATAGCCGAGCATTTCGTACATTGCTCGTGACCAGTAGACACGTCCACTTGCCATATTCCAATCCCATAGTCCACAGCGTCCACGCATCATTGCCATATCAATACGGTTTTGAATTTTTTCTGAAACAAGATCTGTTTTGCGTGCTCGTACAATTTGGTTGTAATAAGCATAAAGAAGAGCGAGGATAACGCCACTAGTTCCAATAAACATGGTTATATTTAACGAGAGAGCTTTCCGCCATTCCATGTAAATATGTTGCATTTTTTCACTGATGAATACCCCATATTGTCCATTTTCTGTTTGCTGAAAGGAAGCGAGAGCAGGAATATCTTTTCCTATTGTAATTTTCATGATTCCAGCATGTTTTCCTAGAGCTTGTAAAGCAATGCTTTCAGAGGTAAAATCCTGTAAGGGTTTTCCTAAGACAATCTCGGAACTTGATGAAGCTAGGACATTGCCTTTTTGATCGACAATAGCAATAACAGCGCTGGTTTTTATAAGACCTTTGTTACGAAAATTAGTCAGGATATTTTGTAAATGATTATGAGAAAGAACAGCAGTTTTTCCTTGTCGAGTGGCTGCAAGTAAGTCACGGTCAATCGTATTGGTAATATGAGAAGCTAAGAGAGTGATGGTAGAATGCGTGTTTTTATCAATTGTGTTGCGCCAATCATAGATTGATAGGAAACGGATCGCTGCTAGCGTAACAAGAAATGCAAGAATTACAAATGGGAGTGAACGTCGCAGCCAAGGTTCAATAAAAAGAAGTTTTTGATAGGCAGGACCAGAAAACAGATTGGTACGCTCTGTCCGCTCCTTGCGACTTTGAGCGCTTGATTTTGAATCAGCATACACCTCCCTTGGCGCATTATATGCGTCCAATTTAGCCATCTCGCGTTCCTTTAATTCTGGAATAATGTGATTTAAAAGCTGCTTCGATATTCATAGTAACCCCATCGAGTGCAATGAATCAAAACAGGAGTCTTCTGTCCAGTCTTTTTTTTAAAAAAATAATTTTACTTTTATAATTTTGGAATATGAAAAGAAAAAAGCACTTTAAACGTGACCTATAAACAGGCTTAGATTACCTGTTTATAGGTTTAATGATGATCGAATAGTTTATAGAATTTATTTTAAAAAATATTATAGCATATTGATTTAAAATAATTTTTTGTTTTAAGTGAGCAGACGATTAATGATATCAGCAACATCGCTTGATAATTTTGGCGCAACAGCAATCATTTTTAATTCAGTTTCAAGTTTTTGTTGTCGAATAGGTTCTAATTGTCGCCAAGAGCCCATCATTGTTAATAATCGTGAAGCAAGCTGTGGATTTTTTTTGTCAATTTCCAAAATGACTTGGCAAAGAAAATGATAAGACGCTCCATCCATCCTATTAAAGCCCGTGAGATTGTTAGAGGCAAAAACACCGATTAGGGAACGTACACGATTAGGATTATCTTGTGAAAAAAGCGGATGTTGCATGAGCTTTTGAACATTCTCGAGTGTTGATGTGCCAGCAACCATTGCTTGAATAGAAAACCATTTATCCATGACCAAAGGGTCATGCCGATAGCGGTTTTCAAAATCATTTAAGGCATTTTGTGCCTGCTCACTTTCATTAAAACGCTTCACGAGAACAGCGATACTAGCCATACGGTCAGTCATATTATCAGCTGTTGCATATTGTATAGCAGCTCGATTTGGATTGGCTTCAGCAATGGAAAGGTAATCCAGTATGATATTCTTTAATGCTCGTTTTCCAGCTTGTGCAGTGTTTGGTGAATAGGGCTCTTGGGTTTGCATTTGTCCATAGAATTTTGTTAAGAGCTCTTGATGAGTTTGTGCAAGTGAAGCTAAAAACTGATTGCGGACATAATGAATACGATCTGGGTCAATATTTTTACCGATTGTATGAGCAAGCTCAACTTCACTAGGTAAATTTAAACAGAAGGCACGAAATTCAGGCTCTAAGGTTTCATCTGTTATGATCGTTTCAATCAGCTTTAGCAAAGCAGAAGGGAGTGTTGCTTTTTCTTGTGTTTTATCTTGAATGCTTTGAATCAAAGCTTGCGTCATTAAATGATTAAGAGATTGCCAGCGATTGATGTGATTGTCATCATGTTGTGCAAGAAAAATAAGTTCTCTTTCATTGAATGGAGTGTGTAGAATGATTGGTGCTGAAAAGTCCCGCAGCAGTGATAAAACGGGTTTTTCACGCAGTCCCTTTAATGTAAACGTTTGGCTTTCCTTGGATAAAAGCATAACATCTGATTGAATATCTGTATCTGCTTCATAGGTGAGGTTTTCTCCGTTAGGTCCTAACAAGCCAAATACGATAGGGATAAGCATGGGCTTTTTTGTATTTTGTTGTGGGGTTGCGGGAATATGTTGCTTTGCATGAATTGTTAAAACACCATCGCTATAATGACTATCGATTTCTACATTGGGTGTTCCTGCCTGTTCATACCATAGCATGAATTGGGAGAAGTCTTGACCAGACACTTCAGCAAAACAGGTAATAAAATCTTCAATTGTACAAGCTTGTCCATCATGACGTTGAAAATAAAGATCAGTGCCTTTACGAAACAGAGTAGGACCTAAAATAGTTCGTATCATGCGAACAACTTCAGCACCTTTTTCATAAACAGTTGTGGTGTAAAAATTATTAATTTGGCTATATTGACGAGGACGTACAGGATGCGCAAGAGGTCCTGCGTCTTCTGCAAATTGCGTTGCTTTTAATGCTTTTACATTTTCAATTCTCTGTAGGCTGCGTACATTTTGATCTGATGAAAATTCCTGATCACGATAAACAGTGAATCCTTCTTTTAAACAGAGTTGAAACCAATCGCGACAGGTAACACGATTACCGCTCCAATTATGGAAATATTCATGTGCAATGACACGTTCAACATTTCTATAATCCTGATCGGTTGCTGTTTCAGGATCGACAAGAACATATTTATCATTAAAAACGTTAAGGCCTTTGTTTTCCATTGCTCCCATGTTAAAGTCGGACACAGCAACAATATTGAAAATATCAAGATCATATTCGCGTCCGAAACATTGTTCATCCCAACGCATGGAACGTTTAAGAGCATCCATTGCATAGGTGGCGCGTTCGGTTTTTCCTTTTTCTACATAGATACCAAGCTCGATACGTCGTCCAGATACAGTTGTAAAATGGTCTTCTAACTTATCAAGATCTCCACCTACTAAAGCAAAGAGATAAGATGGTTTGGGATAAGGATCTTCCCAAATGGCAAAATGGCGATTATTCTCTAAAGTTCCTGTTTCCACCAGATTACCATTGGAAAGCAAGATTGGGATTGTTTGGGAATCTGCTTCAATTTTCACTCTATAGGTAGAAAGAACATCTGGGCGGTCGTAAAAATAAGTAATACGACGAAAACCTTCCGATTCGCATTGTGAGCAATAAACACCATTTGAAAGGTAAAGCCCCATAAGTTGGCGGTTGCTTTCAGGATTCAGTTCTGTAACCAATTTCAATGTAAAAGGAGCCGTTGGTGGCGTTGTAATTTCTAAACGTGAAGGCGTCACTTTATAAGTGTTTGGGGCTAATATCTCATCATTAATAGAAACGGAAATTAAAGTAAGATCATCACCAGAAAGAACAAGAGGTGTTAATTCTTTTGTATCGTGACGGGATTCAATAGACAATATGGCTGTAACATAGGTTTTTGTCGGTGCCAATTGGAAAGAAAGTTGTGTTTTAGGGATAACGTAAGGGGTTGTTTGGTAGTCTTCCAAACGATAAATAGATGTTATTGGCTGTTTCATAGTTTTTTCCCATTTGTATTTTAAGAGTTAAAGAAGGGTGTGTTAATTTTAGAAGCAAGATAGGATTAAAGAATTACAAAAGGCTGTCGAGGCGATTTTTTACTTCTAAGAAGTCTATCCATGTAAGCTTCTTTTGACTAGGGGTTCTAAGAAGGTAAGCTGGGTGGAAAGTTGGCATAACAGGTATTTTTATATTATCCTCGCTTTCATAGATATGCCATTTCCCTCTTGTTCGGATAATCCCATTTTGAGATCCAGTAAGAAACTGTGCAGCAACACCTCCCAGTGCTATAAGAACACGAGGACGCGCTAAATAAATGTGCCGTTCAATAAAAGGGCGGCACAAGGCAACTTCTCTTGGTGTTGGTGTACGATTTCCTGGTGGACGCCAAGGAATAGTGTTGGCAATGTAAACATTATTTCTTGTTAAGCCAATTGATGCGAGGATTTTATTAAGCAACATCCCGGCTTTTCCCACAAAAGGAATTCCTTGTATATCCTCGTCTCGTCCTGGTGCTTCGCCTATAAGCATCAGGGGGCTTCCTGCTGTTCCATCTGAAAAACAGGTATTTTTTGCTGTCAATTTTAATGAACAGCCATTAAATGCAAGGAGAGCAGATTTTAATTCATCAAGTGTCTTGGCACTTTTTGCACTCTCTATAGCTGTGGATTCATTTTGTATAGTCCTAGAGTTATGCAGCTGATGATGATCTAATTTTACGGTTGGAGATGTTTTGGGAGATGCTTGTTGATTATGAGAAATGTTCACGACAGATATTAATTTTCTCTCTGAACAAGCAGACTGCTTAAAACGATCAATAGGGAAATCCGTCAGAACGGCATCCGCACCACTTTCTTTATAAAAGTTTAAGAGTTCTTCATAGGAAATTGAGCACGGCGTTTGATTTAACATTTTACTTTTTCTAATGATCTAGCGATTATAGATCAAACAAAATTATCCTTCAAGTTTTATTAAATGTATTCGCTAGCCATTAATGTATAAGAACGCTGATAGGATTCTCTCTTTTCACAAAAAAGGCAAATCGTAAAATGCGAGTGTTCGCGATTATATACATCTTTAAATGTACAATTTGTTTAAATTACGCTATTTCAACTTTTTAAACAGACTAAACTCATTCATAATAAAAGATTTTTTTATTGAATGCAAGTGGTGTTATAATATTTGTTATCATTGTATTATATATTTAATACTTAATTAAAGTTACTTTTGTAGTATTTTATTTATAAAATAAAGTATAAATTTTTTATTATTATATTTTTTAAATAATTTTTATTAAAAAATAAATATATTAATGAATATATAAATATTAATTTTATATGAGAAAAATACTAAGACGTTATAAACTATTTTTACAATGGGTTAAAAGCAATGTGTGGATATATTCTTTTGCTTTTTTTACCGCTGAAATGAGAGGTTCATTTAATGCTAAATGCGCTGCAATAGCGCTTGAGAGAATGCAACCTGTTCCTCGCATTGTTCCTTTTAAACGTGGAGTAGAGATATTTATGACTTCAGTTTTGTCAATGAAGCTATCAATTGCAAGAGGCCCCTCCGCATGTCCCCCTTTTACTAAAATAGAGCGAGCTCCCAATGACAAAAGTTTTTTTGCTTGTTGTATTGCTTGCTTATCATGAGATGCCAATGGACTTTGGCTAAGAAGAGCGAGTTCTTCTCTATTCGGTGTTAAAAGATCAACATGAGGAAGCAGTTTATCGATCATAGTGTCGATGATTGTTTCCGTTATTAGTTTTCCTCCTGATGAAGCGACAAGTACAGGGTCCAAAATAACTGGAACATGGGGATAGTCTTTGAGTACGTTACAGATTGCTGCTATAATTGCTTTTGTCCCCGTCATACCGATTTTTATTGCGCTTATTGGATTTGCTTCTAGGGCAGCACGCATTTGCGCAGCGACGAGGTCTCCGCGCATTGGGGTGATTTCGACAACGCGATTATCATCTTGTACGTTAACACAAGTGATTGCTAAATTTGCTTTTATTTGAAAATGTGCAGCGGTTTCTATATCACGAACAATACCGGCACCTCCTGTTGGATCAGTGCCCGCAACAATAAGAACGGAAGGTATCAACGCCATGTTTGTGTCACTTTTATCCACTGCTGTACACGCTCTTCAGGTTTTTTATGAAGGATAATATCAGTTACGACAGCAGCACTATTTGCTCCTGCTTTTAAAACACCAACTGCGCGTTCTGGTGTTAAACCTCCAATACCCACCAAAGGTAAAGCACCAATCCGCTTTCTCCATTGTTTGATTTTTTCTAGTCCTTGTGGCATCCATTTCATTTTTTTTAAGATTGTCGGATAAATAGGACCAAGTGCAATATACTCAGGATTAACAGAGAGTGCGATATCCAATTCATGTTCATCATGTGTACTAAGGCCAACTTTTATACCACTTTTACGAATTGCGTGAAGATCAGCATTTCTTAGGTCTTCTTGTCCCAGATGAATAAAATTACACTTTTCATCAATTGCTATTTCCCAATGATCATTAATAATTAATTGCGCTCCCAATTTATTGCATATGTTTTTCGCGCGCTTGATATGTTGACGGATTATTTGTTGATTTTCATGTTTCATACGTAATTGTACGAGCTTGATACCAAGAGGAAGCAAACGTTCAATCCAATCAGCGTTATCGACGATGAGGTAAAATGGATCCATTTTCATGAAAATACTGGTTTTCCAATGACTGGCGTTGAAGGAACTGCTACATTGCGTGCTTCGATCATGCCAGCTTTATATCCCATACGTCCTGCTTGAACAGCTTTAGAAAATGCTTCGGCCATTAAGACAGGATCATCTGCTTTAGCAACTGCGGTATTAAGCAGTACTGCATCATAACCGAGTTCCATCGCAATGGTAGCATGTGATGGGCGTCCAATGCCGGCATCAATAACAAGAGTAGCATCAGGAAGGTAAGCACGGATAGAACGCAATCCATCAGTATTATGAGGTCCTTTGGCAGAACCAATAGGAGCACACCAAGGCATAATAACACGGCAACCAATGTCAAAAAGTTTTTCAGCAACAATAAGATCATCCGTTGTATAGGCAAAAATTTTGAAATCTTCATTGTTTAAAATTTGCGCTGCTTCGATTAAAGAAAAAACATTTGGCTGTAAGGTGTCTGGATTTCCTATGACTTCGAGTTTAATCCAAGCTGTTTTAAAGAGATCTCTTGCTAATTGTGCTGTGGTTATGGCCTCTTTAACAGTATAACAACCAGCAGTATTAGGAAGCACTGTTACTCCAAGTTCTTGAAGAAATTGCCAAAATTGTCCACCTTGTTTTCCACCTGCAGTTTCACGGCGCAAGGAAACAGTCACAATTTCCGTATTCGATTTATGAATAGCATCACAAAGGATTGCTGGTGAAGGATATTGCGCTGTACCTAATAGAAGACGGGAAGAGAATTGTCGTCCATAAAGATTCAGCATAATTTTAGCCTCCTTGCATTGGGCTTAAAATTTCAATTTTATCTCCTTCATGCAAGACAAATTGGCTTCGTGCATCTATGGGAACAACTTCAGCGTTAACAGCAGTTGCAAGCCAATTTCCTTCATACCCCAATTCTTCAAGTAAGAGACCGAGAGTCATAATTTCTGTTTGGACTGTTTCACCATTAACAAATATTTGCATGCTTTATTCCAATGCCAATTTCATTGCTCGTTTTGCCATTTCTGGAGACAAAAGAAAACCATGTCTATAAAATCCATTAATAAAAATACAGTTACCATCTTTATGCACAGAAGGGAAGTTGTTAGGATAACATGGACGAACACCAACGCCAGATTCAATAATTTCTGCTTCAGCAAAAGCAGGATGTAAAGTATAAGCCGCGTTAAGCAGTTCCATCATTGATCTCACAGAGATTGCACCATCAAAGTCACTTTCAATCATTGTTGCGCCAATCATAAAAATATTATCTTGTCGAGGTACAATGTAGAGAGGAAACCGTGGATGAAGAAGACGAATTGGACGCGAAATTTTAATATCGGTGCAGCGCACAAGAAGCATTTCGCCGCGCACACCCCGTATATTTTTGTCTTTTCCTATACGTGCTATTCCTGTCGCATCAATAACAATATCAAAATTTGTTTCAGCTGTCTCTACATCAACAAAACACGCTCGATTGTTGAGAAGCTTTTCTTTTAAAGCCATAAGTGCTTTGCGAGGATCAATATGGGCTTCATTTTCATAAAAGAGCGCACAGTTAAAACGCTCCGCAAGATCTGGTTCAAGACGAGCTATTTCTGTATTATCTACGGTTTTGTGATTATGCGTACGCACAGAAAATCGTTCAAGCTCTCCTCTATCTCGTGTAGGTGCAACCACTAAAGTGCCTTTTTGTATGACAAGGTTTGGGAGCGTTTTACGCCACCATTGTATAGCTTGTACACCAAGATCTTCAACAATTTGTTCTGCACTTTCCCTTTCACAGTAAGGTGCAAGCATTCCTCCTGCATACCAACTAGCACTTCCTATAGGTGAATGAGGGGGGGCCGATACAGTAACAGAAGCACCTTTTTGCTGTAACATAAAGGCAACTGTTAAGCCGCCTACACCTGCACCTTTGATAAGAATGTTCTTCAACTGTTTACTTTCTTTTTTTGAGGAGGAACAGTTTCCATATAAAGGTCACCATTTTTCTGATATTTTTCGGCCATGGCGATCATACCTTCCCCTTTTGTTTTTCTTATTGCTGCTGCCTCACGAATATCATGGGAAATACGCATAGAACAGAATTTTGGTCCACACATGGAACAAAAATGCACTAATTTATGGGCTTCTTTAGGCATTGTCTCATCATGAAAGGCACAGGCTGTTTCTGGATCAAGAGAAAGGTTAAATTGATCGTGCCATCTAAAATCAAATCGTGCACGCGAAAGAGCATTGTCGCGCAATTGTGCTCTAGGCAAACCTTTAGCAAGGTCAGCGGCATGAGCAGCAATTTTATAAGTGATCACACCAGTTTTTACATCATTCCTATCGGGGAGTCCTAGGTGTTCTTTAGGTGTTACATAACACAACATAGCAGTTCCAAACCATCCAATCATAGCGGCACCAATTGCTGATGTAATATGGTCATAACCAGGAGCAATGTCCGTTGTAAGAGGTCCCAAAGTATAAAAAGGCGCCTCATGACAAAGATCTAATTGTTGCTCCATATTTTCTTTAATTTTGTGCATTGGGACATGCCCAGGACCTTCAATCATAACCTGTACATCTTTTTTCCAAGCAATTTTTGTCAATTCTCCCAAAGTTTTAAGCTCTGCAAATTGGGCTTCATCATTGGCATCGGCAATAGAGCCAGGGCGCAATCCATCCCCCAATGAAAGAGAGATATCATATGTTTTTGCAACATCACAAATTTCATCAAAATGTTCATAGAGAAAGCTTTCTTTGTGATGATGGAGACACCATTTTGCCATAATAGAACCGCCTCGTGAAACAATACCTGTTACACGATCAATGGTCATAGGAATAAATGGTAATCTTAATCCTGCATGAATGGTAAAATAATCAACACCTTGCTCTGCTTGCTCAATAAGGGTATCACGGAAAATATCCCATGTTAAGTTTTCGGCAATACCCTGTACTTTTTCGAGTGCTTGATAAAGAGGGACTGTTCCGATGGGCACAGGAGAATTTCGGATAATCCATTCACGAATATTGTGAATATTTCGTCCTGTAGAGAGATCCATAACTGTATCTGCTCCCCAGCGAATGGCCCAAACCATTTTATCAACTTCTTCTTCCATAGATGACGTTACTGCTGAATTGCCAATATTGGCATTAATTTTAACACGGAAATTACGCCCAATAATCATGGGTTCGCACTCTGGATGATTAATGTTTTGTGGAATAATGGCGCGTCCACAAGCAATTTCATTGCGAACAAATTCGGCAGTATAAATTTCTGGTATTGATCCAGAAAATGTTTCATTTGATGGTACATTCTGCCGTTCTTTTACTGCTAATCCTTCATTTTCTCGTATAGCCACATATTCCATTTCTTCGGTAATAATGCCTGCGCGTGCGTAAGCCATTTGTGTAATTGCTTTGCCATTTTTTGCTCGTAAAATAGGACGTTTTTGTTTAAAGGCTGGTGTAAGATTTTTATCAGAAGTCAATCCATTATCTTCAGGTTTAACTAATCGTGCAGGATAAGTTTCAGTATCATCCCGCTTAGAGAGCCAAGGTAAGCTAATTGCTGGCAAGCCTTTTGTAATATCAATGATCATATCTTTATCTGTATAGGGGCCAGAAGTATCGTAGACGTTTAAAGGTTTTTCACCACTGCCATCAGTCAGTGAAATTTCACGCAATGGTACGCGCACATCAGAAAAGAGAAGGCTCTGTTGATAAATTTTGCGTGAAGAGGGAAAGGGGCTACAACTGATTGATGGAGTATTTTTCTGCACAAACTTTTTCCTTATAGACACAGAGTTCAAAAATAGGTTGCGATGTTAATGGAGTTACGATGTTAATGGAGATGTATTCAAATTATCAATCACGAGCATTCGGGTGAATAGGAATAATATTGCTTTGTAGCAAAGAAAATCCAATACAGCTCAAGAAAAGTTATTTTGAAAATTGATACAATATCTATTCTAATATTTGCATGCCTCCTCCCACTTGAAGTATTTTTGTTAATACGAATATGGTTGGCTTAAATATCTATATTGTCAATCATAAAAATATATTTTAAACGATTTTGGTGTGTTTTTAAGAGTGTAAATAGATATTATGAAGTGATAAACTATGATATTGAAGCTTTTATAAACCAGAATAAAGTTAAAAACGGATTATCAGGGAAAAAGTAGATAGTTTATGGCTCTGATTGAGATTTTTTTCATATTAAAATAATAACTCAGAATACCATAAGATTCTCTCATCATACATCTTTTCATATAAAATCACTTCCTTGCACGTCATAAGTGGGGGCGTATGGGGCAAAACACTTGAAGAAAGGAAGCCAAATGTCATTTAATGAACATTCTAAGATGTGAGGACTGTCAAAACGTGGGGGACAGTAAAATGTATAATGGGTTCCAGCTTGTATCTTCAAAAGCTTAATGCTGATGATCTATAATGGCTTACTATTTTATTATTGACGTGCGCTGTCGTAAAATAAAAGGAGTATATTTTGAGCAATATTTCTTAAAAAAGTGCGTAATATGCAATATCATTATATTTTGTTTGGGGCATTATATTCTTCATGAGGGGGGATGTTCCCATTAAGAATGCGATAAACAAAAGCGTGAAACAATACCTAATCTTTATTATTAAAAATAATATTGTTTTGAATGTTTTGAAAATCGTAAGCTGAATTAAAAAATGATGATGAAAATGAACAAAGGCTTTTTATCTTGAAATTTCATCAACAATTTTAAATAGTTGGAAGAGAGAGGAAAGCAAAAGGATGTATCTCAGCACAAAAGTATACGTAAATTCATTTAAGAGCCATATGATATCGTGCAACAATATTTACATATAAAAAATAACTAATTATGTTTTATATGCAATAAAAAATACTACTTATAATGTAATTCTATTATAATTATTATAATGAAACAAGATAAAAATTGAATAAATTTACGGAAAAACAATTTTTAAACAATAAAGAGGAACTAAACAAAATAGAATATTTTTATAGACAATAAATTCCATATGAAACGCTACAGTATTTTTTTATAAATGGTTATTAATAATTAAAATAAACGCAAACAAATAATTATTATGATGATGATTA
Source organism: Bartonella sp. CL100XZDX (assembly GCF_042195375.1). Classification (NCBI taxonomy): domain Bacteria; kingdom Pseudomonadati; phylum Pseudomonadota; class Alphaproteobacteria; order Hyphomicrobiales; family Bartonellaceae; genus Bartonella; species Bartonella sp. CL100XZDX. The sequence goes on from NZ_JBHIOH010000049.1 coordinate 31,941, forward strand.
ATAAAGCCGAAAACCAATTTTTGAATAAGTAGGGAATTATGAGGAAGAGTAACCAAATTCCCACCAATATTACTATTATTAACAGTATTATAAATGGTAGCCATATAAAAGCTGCAGCTATACAGCCAGTGATGATTGGTGCACCCCAAAGATAGACAAATGTGTTAACAAGAGATTCATAAATAAATTCGTTAGTGAATTCTTTATCTGCAGTATCATAGCATTCTATAATCGCTTTGCATTACCCCACTCACATCATAAAACTCGTTATGCACCTTATGAAGGATATAAAAACAGCTTATCTTTTAAATCTTGTTAAAAAGATCATATTTAAGTAGTGCAATTATACTAAATAGTGAGGTAAATGCTGGAAGGAATAGAAAAGGACACCTAAAATATTCTTTTTTTAATTCTACTGTAACGATTTTAAGCATCCCCCCCCCAATGAAAAGATTGTAAACAAAAATCCTAATATACTGCATACGATAAGATCTCCAAAACTCATATTCCCATCTTTCTTTTTGAGTGTTGGTTTTGTTGATTCATCAATACGTATTATATTTTTGTAGAATAGATCACATTTTATTCATGTATTGTAAGGTTATATATTAGCGTTATGTATGTAAAAAGTCTGGAATTTCTGAGTTTTTTATTACCTAAAGAAAATGTTTCTGACATTAGAAAATATAGCAATAACTTCAAAAACAGTAAAAATAACCCCATCGAGAGCTGGTAAAGGGTGTAGCTAATAAATGATGTATATTTTAAAGGGAAGATAGAAGTTCAAGGTGCAGAGAACACTGAAAATAAAGTCGGTAATGAGTGGAGGGGATATTTTATTTGGAAAAAACAAGCCATGGATAGTCCAATTGTCTGGCTACTTATGCAAGATTTTGTAAGGTGTTTTCTTTGATAGTTAAGGGTATAGCAAGTGTTAAATCGATGGAGCGTATTTTTTGTTTGGATTGATGAAGCAGATGAGTTAGAAAAACAGTTTAGAGAATGCTTTTTGATATTGCCATGAATTAAGAAGAACACCAATAATTGCAAGATGTTGTTTAGAATGATTTATTGTTCTTGCAAAAAAGATATACATATAATAATATATAGAGGTAGATGTGCTAAGTGTGGGAGGGGAAAAGTTGGTTATGGGGCGTTTAAAAAACAAGGATATTGTTCATAAAAATTGGGGGAGGGCGCTAGGTTATGCTTTTTAATTTTTTCCGGATCGGATACAACCTTCAAATTTTGTGAAGGTGTGTAGTGTTTCTTTAGTATTTCAAAGTATTTCATTTTCACTTCAATGAAAGCGTGAGGAAATAGCCATATTGAATATATTCTCTATGATGTATTTAGATTGAACAAAAGCTTGTTCAAAAAAACATTGGTGATAATCCTGTAACACAATTTCAGGAATAAATTGAATAAAATAGAACAAAGTATCTGCATGTGAATAAAAACATAATGAAGCATGCAAAAAATTTGAAGCTAATTTTAAAATTTTAATACAAATGATAGCTAAAAGATAGAATTTCTTTGTTTAAAATATATGGTATAAAATATCGACGAGATAGATTTAAACTATTGAAAAAATAAAAAAAGATAATGTTTAAGTCAGAAACTTTCTATGTGGGTGATAAGTTATTACATTCAGTAATGGTTATATGAAATCCATAATAAGAAAAATTTTGAACAGTATTATAAATTTTGCAACAAGATGCAAGATTTGAGAAATAATTATATAACAACAGCAAAGCAACAAAACAAGATACTGAGTAACCTCAAATGAGGTGGTTACATTACACATTAGAAGAGAAAGCATTAATACTAATGTTATGAAAAGCGTCTGGTGAATTTAGGTTATAAAATTGGAAGGAGTGAAGAGAGATAAAATGCGTAAATACGGATGGTGCAGTGGTTATGATGTACCAATCAACAGTGGCAGCACATTTTAGTGCACAGAACGAGAAATTGTTAGAAAAACTATGAAAATAATGGGGGATTTAAAATGTCTAATATTTACGATTGGTCTCTAAAGGCTGATGAAAATGCTTATTCAGATAGTATCATTAATTGGGCAGAAGGTCAGCCTCCTAGTTCTGTTAATGATAGTGCACGGGCGATGATGCAGCGCGTACGTGAATATCTTGCAGATAATGGAGGATCTATTAATTCAAGCTTTACAGTAAATGTGGATGATAAAACAACATTAATTACTTTAAAGACAGTTTCGCCTATAAAGAAATACAACAATGATATCGTCATACGTTTTAAAGCTTGTGGTGTAAATATTGGCGCGACAACCATAACTGTTAATAATATAGGAGAAAAGCTTATCTATAAAGCCACTGACGTGGGGGTTATACCATTAGAAGGTGGAGAATTTCAAACAGATGGCATTTATGAAATGGTATACAATAATGGTGTTTTAATAAAAGAGCATGAGGGTTGGTATTTATTAAATCCTACACCACCAAAGATAGAAAGTTTTCCCGCTGGATTCATTGCAACATTTGCTATGCAAAATGTGCCAAATGGTTGGCTTTTATGTGATGGTAAGGCCTATAAGCGTGAAGATTATCCGCTGTTATTCAAGGCAATAGGTGATAAATGGGGAAAAGACAGCAATAAAACTTTTAAAGTTCCTGATTTTAGAGGCATGTTTTTACGCGGCTTTGATAATGGTCGGGGTTTAGATGGTGGTAGAAAGTTTGCAGATGAACAACAAGATAGCATAAAATCGCATACGCATATTGGAAGCATTGAAAACGCAGGCGAGCATGCACACAATTTTGAGTATCAAGGGGTAGGCTGGCCCGTTGGTGATATTGGGAGACTCCCGAATCATTATACTTATAATACGACCCTGAAAGGGAGAACAGCTTCTGCTGGTGCACATACACACAAGGTAACTCTTTCCCATACGGGTGAGGCAGAAACGCGCCCTGTTAATACAACCGTTGTCTATGCTATAAAATCATGAGTATGGTCGGGTCCATAAATAATCTATAGACCTTGATAATTTTGTTAACGCGGAGCAATTCCGCGTTATTTTCTATGCATATGAAGAGGAAATCTATATTGTTAATAGGATACTTGAGAGAGTCAAAAAACAATTTAAAAATGATTGAAAGAAAGAGTTAAGGATATAATTTATTTTATAATTGTATGATAACATAGGGAAAATATGTAAAAATCATTTAAACTGTACCGTGAAGTGATCTAGAGATACATTTTTTCATAAGGTGTTTTGATAGGGGGTAAGGTGATAAAATTATTCAACCTGAGGCATAAATAAAGTACAATATTTTAACGTTTTTTTGTGCAAAAACAGCATACCCCCGTATGAGTTAATTCATCTTATAAAGATATCTCTCACCTTGTTGTCGATTTCATTTCTTTGCATTGCCATGGTGGAGGCTTTATCTGTAAATGATAGTACTCCTTGAGTGGAATCATCATTATGCTTGTGAAGAAGAAGACAAACGCTATTTCTATACTCTCTCCTCATCCCTATATTCCGCATTGTTTTTGCATTAGGGGGGCTTACAAGAAGCGTTATTGAGTTTATTTTAAAGTTTTTATTCAATAGGTTAATTCTTTGTGATATGCCAATAAAGAATTTTTTAATAGAAAGAGAAAAGTAAAAAATATTAAGTATAAATTAATATTTATTTATAAAAAAAGCTAAATTATATGTGTTATAAAGAAGATGTTACTATTAAAGCTACAAACAAATCTTTTGTGGAGGGGAGAAAAGTACTTGATTTCTATATGTTCCTTAGAAGATATAAATAATACACCCGTTATTATAACAAAGGCATTTGTACGCATTTCTTGAATCATTTTTATAAAGATAAAAGTGATAGAAAGAGTGGGAAAACGCATATTTATGTTGTATAAATTCGTATTATCTAACAGTTTGATAGCAAAATAAAACTTCACATGTTTTTAGTTACGTAAAATCTTGAAAGATTTTAAACTGGTAGTTTTTCAAAAAATATCTTTAGGGTGCTTGGTCTTCTTTTTTAATGATAGATGACAAAAAGGAGTTCATATAAAAATAAAAAAGATTCTTGAATATTTGCGTGTTTTATTTTGCTATGGACTTTAGTTTTTAGATTGAAGCCGACAGCTTAAAGATCTAATTTCATAGGAGGAAGCCGTTTGAGGGAGTATAAAAGGGATATCTTCTTTAGGTAATTCAGAAACGTTTAAAGAACAATGATAAACATTGCGGAGATTTTGTGTTGTCAAAACATTAGTTGCATTTCCTTCGCAATAAATCTCACCTTCCTTGAGCAAGATCATGTTATCTGCATAATGTGCCGCGAGATTGAGGTCATGAAGAACAGCAAGAACGCCGCCACCAGAATAGGAAAATTGTTTAGCAATATCCATAACGATGATTTGATGTTGAATATCGAGGCTAGCAATAGGTTCATCTAATATCATCCAGCGAGGAATCCCATTATGAACAGGTTTCCAGACTTGGCAAAGTACACGGGCAAGTTGTACTCTAGCTTGTTCTCCGCCTGATAATTGGTGATAATACAGGTTGCCATAATCAGAAAGGTCAACGCACTCTAAAGCTTTCTGGATAAGATTTTGCAATTCGGCTGTGGTAAAGGTAAATTGGTTTACAGAAAGACCAAGTCCTACAACTTCATGAACTAAGAATGGAAATACGAGCGTTGTTGATTGTGGTAGTACAGCGCGCATTTTTGCCATTACATGAGTTTTTGTTTGGCATACATTATAACCATTTAAGGTTATTTTTCCACTGTAAGGAATTTCACCACTTAGAGCTTTGATAAAAGTACTTTTTCCTGATCCATTAGGACCAATAATAATGGTAAAAGCGCCACTTTTAGCTTGAAGATTAATGTGTTTAAGAATCTTCTTCTTTCCGCGCTGAACACAAATATTTGTCGCTTCAATCATGAAAAGTCTGTTCCTCGTTTGCATATAAGGATCCATAGAAAGAAAGGTGCACCAAAAAGTGCTGTTACAATCCCAATCGGCAATTCTGCGGGGGCAACAATTAAGCGTGCAAACATATCAGCAAAAATAAGTAATGCTGCTCCCAGGAGAGCAGAGCAAGGAATGAGATAGCGATGATCAGGACCTATGAGCTGACGTAAAATATGAGGAACAATAATACCAATAAAACCAATACCACCACTGACAGCAACAGCACTACCACACATAAGAGCAACAAGGGGAATAGCAATATTTTTGACGCGTTGAATATGGAAACCAATATGGCCAGCAACAGCTTCTCCAAGAGCAAGGGCATTAAGTGCTCGTGATAAAAAGGGAGAGAAAAGAAGACCAATAACGATAAAAGGAAGAACGAGCCATACTTTTAACCATGTAGCGCCCGCAAGAGAGCCAAGACTCCAAAAAGTGATATCACGCAGTTGTTGGTCATTTGCGACAAAAATCAATGTTCCGACAACTGCACTGCTTAATGCACCAAGAGCAATACCAGCAAGCAGCATGGTTGCAATAGAGGTAAAGCTATTATGCGTTGCTATTATGTAGAGAATAATCGTTGATAAAAGTCCACCAAAAAAAGCACCTATGATAACTTTATAAGGCTCTAGAAAAGGTGCAAATGAAACAGGAAAAGCAATGCCGACAACAATTGCTAAGACTGCTCCAAGTCCAGCACCTGCTGATACACCTACAATTCCGGGATCTGCAAGAGGATTACGAAAAAGCCCTTGCATAAGAACACCGGAGACAGCTAAAGCTGCTCCAATCAATAATCCCAAGATAACACGGGGAAGCCTTATGTCTATGAGCACGAGGTAATCACGCGTTTTACTACTTACCGAAAAATCTTGTGTAAGCATCACATGGAGGAGATCAACGAAAGAAACTTTTGCAGCACCATTCAAGAGCCCACCAAAAATACTGAAGATAAGGAAGATTATTAAGCTTAATAATAAAATCTTCCCCTGCTTTGAACGGCTTATTTTTTTACCTTCTTTTGCTTCAGGTAAATGCATCATGGATGTACCGTCTACCATTTTTATCAGCTCTTACCGTTTTGATTTGCACCATAAAGTATCTCAATAAGCTCTCTTGATGCGTCTGCAGTGCGTGGACCAAATCCCAAAAAATACATGGCATCCATCTGTTTTATGGCATGATTTTTTGCTGCAGTTGTTGCTTGAACTGCCGGTATGGCTAAAATCTTATCAATGCTGGTTGATCTTGCACCATGTTTTACAAGTAAGATAACATCGGGATCTGATTTCAATAACGCTTCGCCGTTGAGAAGTTTATATCCTTTATAATCGGTGATAGCATTGATAGCGCCTGAAAGTTTTATCATACTATCAGCTGCAGTACCTGTTCCAGATGCCATGACGCGTCCATTTTGCACAGAGAAAACAAAAAGAACACGCTTTGGTCTTGTTACTTTCGCCAAAAGCGCATCGTTGTCTAAAAAATTACGCTTCAATTTCTCAATTAACGCCGCGGCTTGCACTTCCCGATGAATGGCTTGACCAACGAGGCGAATCTTTTCTATCACATTTTCACGGGAGTAGTCTTCTGGTATGATCACCAGAGGTATCGATGTTTTTTTGAGAATATCAATTGTTGAAGCGGGACCGCTTCCTTCAACAAGCAATATACCCTCTGGAGCAAGTGATAAAACACCCTCAGGTGAAAGAGCACGCATATATCCAAGTACAGGAAGCTTGAGCGCTTCTTGTGGGTAGACACTTGTACTATCACGGGCGACAAGTTGATCTTGGGCTCCTAATGCATAGACAATTTCTGTAAGTGCTCCGCCGATAGAAACAATTCGAGCATTTTCAGGAAAACGCGTTGCAGGTTCAGCAATTACTTGTTTAGAAAAACAAGTAAGAGAGAGCAGTAAACACATAAGAAAAAGGTTTGATAACCTATGTAAAAGAGATATGAACATGTCCAACCTTACCTTATCTTAGTTACTGCTGTTTTCTTGGCATGATGGCAAACTATTCAATAAAGAGCGCCAATCGTCACGTTCTTTTTGTCCCTCCTTGCGTACGCCAAAGAATTGAATAACCATCTCATCAGCTTTATCGAAAACTTCAAGTGAGCTGACATACCCATCAATCGTAGGCTTGCGAACACGCCATACCTTATAAAATCCAGAAACGAGTAAATGGAGGTGAAATTTCTGATCGAGAACATTAAGCCAAGGTCCCATTTGCTTAATGTTCTTTACTTGCCCAGTGAAAATTTGGATACATCCTTTATTACCAACAAAACACATAATTGGTAACTCTTGTTGTGCAACTTGTCTGAGCATCATCTCAACAGTTTCTATTTTTAACTCATCGGCAAATTCATTGCCAGCATGTTTCACAGCATCATGTCGATTAATTTTCAGTTCAGAAATAATCCCATGAAGCTGATGTACATCAGTCATCTGACGCCAACAATCTCGAAATTTTTCAACATCCAGCTTTGCCGTATCACATGGTACTGGAGTAGGAACTGGAGAAATATCAAGTACAGGTGACTGATCGTCATGAAGCAATTTTTCAACAAGTGCAGACCATTCTTCCATATTTGTTGCGTCTTTAGAATAGAGTTTGAAAATAGCCATGCCAGATTGATCAAAGAATTGCAAACTTTTCATAGGTGTTCCGAGAATAATCACGTCATGCTCGAAACCAAACTTCCATTGTTTTGAAAAAATACGCAAGTCAATTTCACCGAGTGTTATCGGGATATGCTGGCTTTGAACAATCTTCTCAAAACATCCTGTTATTTCATGGACAGCATTATCATTCCGTGTCAATGCCATAACTGTTCCAAGTTTAGGAGCATTTTCCAAGAAAGTAGCGACATCAGCGCGTAGTTTTTTTGCTTTTCCAACTGTACAATAAGCCGCAATGAGTTCTGCTTCGGATATACCAATAGAGTCCGCGAAATCGCGGTTACGCATCTCTTTTTTTTCTTCACGCAAGCGAATAATCATTTCGGCTGTGTATGACATGGGCTTATCCTTATGTTACCTGTTTGAGGGTTAATTGTTTAATTTTTCAACTCAAAGACAGTAAGTCGAACCACTATCAACTAATGGTTCAACCTACTACCAAATAAGCCCTTTTTTATTAACAGTAGAACAATAAAAACCGATAAATTACAAAAAGTTAAAGCGTAAATCTCAAAATCTGTTGTTCAGAGAACAAGAAGAACAGAAACACAATGACTTATTCTTTATCGATATAACTTTTTTAATTGATCTAATGGTTAACAAAAGTAACTAAAATTTTTGCACGAACGAAACTTTAAAGTTGCGACCAGGCTGAGTATAATAATCCTTCGGCGTTGAGCTTTCACCGGAAGGAAGATCTGATACATTCCAATATTTTTGATTGAACAGATTATAAACACCAGCCCTTATAACAGGACCCTTTTCACCAAATGGCTTCAACCAACCTGACACATCAATAATATTATAACCTGGAATTTTTTGATAGTCCGATTCCTTAGCAACTTTATCGCGTTTGGCAGATGAGGTAAGAACAACGTCTGCTCCCCAGATTTCTTTTGCATATCCGATCCCAACAATCGCTTTTAAAGCTGGAATTGAGTTAAGATATTCATCTTTATCAAGATCTTTTCCTTGCGAATAGGCAAGAGCAAAATTGCTATGGAATCCACCATTAAGAGCCAAATGTATTTTGGCTTCAGCACCATAAATACGCACATTCGCACGATTTATGTAATGGCGACGCGCAAATTTGAATTCCTCGGATGGCCCTTTATCTATAGTATCTATGAAGTCCTTGTATTGATTAAAAAAGGCACTGACTGAACCGCCGAAATTTCCATTTCCATACCTTATACCAACATCATATCCATTGCTTGTTTCTGCTTTCAGATCAGGGTTTCCCTTCACATAATAAGCAGAGGGTTTTATATAAGAGACATAAAGTTCTGGAATACGTGGTGCACGAAAAGCTTGCGCCCATTGAGCATAAAGTGTTACTTGATTACGAACATCCAGCTCCATACGTAATTTGGGAGAAAAACGTGAACCATTTCTTTCTGGAGGAAATTTGTCAGAAATCAGAGCTTTCTCATAAGAGGACGTTTTTTGAGGGATATATTTAAACCAATCATAACGAACTCCAGGTGTTATACGGAAATGGTTATCAGCAAAGCCAATTTCATCTTCGAAAACAAAACCCAAATTATAGCCATTCGCATCTGGTGAATCTGACCGATTAGCGGGTACAAAGAGACAGCCCCGTGCATTTTCCGCCAAATGACAATTATCTTTCCCTAACAAATAATGATGAAATTTAGATGATAAAACATTAGTGGCAATCTTTAACGTATGATCTACAGTGCCAATATGAACTTTCTTGAGAGCGTTAGCATTGATACCATAATTAGTATTACGCAAAAAATTATCTCTCAAAAAATCCCCTTTGGGGGCCCTAACACGAAATCCGGTCAGAATATGACGATTTGACTGTCTTTGCCAATAAATCTGCCCACGAAATGCATCAAAAAGTGCTTCTTCATTGCCGTTATAGTCATAAGAAAGAGAAAGGCGTTCACGAAGTTTGTCGTCCTTATCATAAACGGAACCTGGAGCATATCTTTTAGATGCATCCAATGAATGTGTATCAATGGTGTGACCAAAACGCTCGGCGGTAAAACCAAGTCGGTGATTATCATCAAGGTATTGGTGAATTTTAAAGAGCAAATTATTTTGATCAAAATGAGCAGGGTTTTTACGTGTGCGCTCTCCATAGCCCTCTAAGGTTCCCATATTTTTGCGCTCATGACCTTCCGCATAAGAACCTTGGAAAAGCAAAAACGTTTGTTGAGCACGCATTGCAACAGCTTGATCTACGTGCCAACTATTATCAACAGAATGATAACCACCTTTTATAAGACCACCCCAATTTTTTCCTTCTGTGATAAGATCTTCAGGATCAAGGGTACGCAAAGCAACAATTCCTCCTAGCGCACCAGATCCATAAAGGCTAGAATCCGATCCTTGAATAATATCAAGTGTGGAAAGTGCACCAAAATCAAACGTTGTGTTACCACTATTTCCGCGGAATATATCGTCCAACCATGGAAGAACGATACCATCCATTGTTGTAAGAATACGGCTTGCCTCTAAACCACGAATGACAAAACTGTTATTCCCTGGGTTATAGGATACGGATGGATCAAGGCGATTAATATCATAGGCATCAGTTATTTGTTTTTCACTAATATCTTTCGCGGTTTTTCGACTCGTCAGAATAGTGACCGAATCCAAGGCCACCCCTATTTTTTTCTCTTTAATAACAATTGGTTTGAGTTCAGTGACAGAAGCTCCATCATTACTTCGTGCGAAAACAAATGAAGGTATACAGACCGATAATGCACTTAAAATCACACAGCTTTTATAGATATTTTTTCGTCTTATTTGCATAACACATCACAACCCTTATTAACGTCCCCTCTCTGTTTTGAAATTTTATTTACATACAAAAAGGCTGGACCCGCTGATTAAAACTTGCCAGCCAAGTAGAAATGATTTTGAAAACAACACAAAATCACTGGAAAACCATATTAAACATGACAAAATCAGTCAAGAAAAAAGTTGCAATTTCAAAATAGCCTGTTTTAATGAGATTGAACACCAATATTAAGCTTAAAATAGTGGCAGAAAAAACGATGAATTTTGCAAATACGAAGCAATTATTAACTCTTTGGATTGGTGCATTTGTTGGAGCTTTCTTTTTGCATGTATTATTGGGAGCGCAGTTTTATTTTCAAAGTATTGGTGTAAGTAATGGCTTGCTCTCGTCGGAGATTATGCTGACTTTTGCGCAAGAAACTGTATATCCGGATGTTGATACAGACTTGCCAGATATTCATACAGAGTCGGATATTAATACAGAGCCAGAAGTATTACAGTCTGGTCTCCTAGAGCAGGAGTTAGAAGGATTGCAATCCGTGGATGAAGTTCAATCGCAAGAACCTCAGCATATAGTAGAACAGGATGACTTAAAGTCTTTGGAAGACCCCCTTCCTCAAAAAGTGGAGCATAAAGCGTTTATCAAAAAAACAATACCGATGCCAAAGGCTGTAGTAAAGCGCTCCAATACAAAGGCGGTACGTTCTTCTTCCACCAATAAGGGCGGTGGTACAGCAGGGACTGAAGATATGTTGTTAATGGAGTGGTTAGCAAAGGTACAGTCACAATTAGAAAGGCAAAAAAATTATATTGTGGGACAGCGTACCAGTCATACAAAAGGAACGGTGAAGTTAGAATTTATGGTACATGAGCAGGGGAGTATTTTTTCTAGTCGTGTAGCAGTCTCTGCTGGTGATCCGGAACTTGATCGATTAGCGATGGCGGCACTTCAACGCATTGGTTCTTTTCCACCACCACCACCATCAAAAGTGAATAAAACAATCAGAGTATCCCTAATATTTAGCTGATTTCTTATGCGGGGCGCTTTTCATATAATATATTGATTTATAATGATTGTTTATAATTTTAATGAAAGTTAAAATATAGTTTGTTCTAATTTTTTTGACGTTGAATTAATCAAAACCATTCGCTTACTTATGATATAAGTTGAGGGGGGAGCATGAATAAAAACTTCTGAAAAGCAGCGAATATACTTCTTATGAATGCTCTAAATGAAAGGGTTGTTGCAACATTGGGAGTTATGGGATGATAGAGCTATAGCTTTTATTAAGTAATTAAGTAAAGGTTAATCGTGTCTAATCGATTTTTATACCGTTCGTGAGAGGATTTTCGTAAGTACTTTCCAGATACACCGTTGTGAAATAGACTTAGAAACATTAAAATAAAACAAGAATATCAATAAGAAAAACATACTATTTTGGGATGCTCTGTTTTTGTGTGAAGGATGTGAACTTATATGTAAAAATGAGAAAAACAAAAAGCAAAGCTTCATCTTCATCATTAAAAGATATTGACATATTTAAAAGTCGTAAAACCGAATGAAAGGGAAGGGGTAGAAGAAAATTGTTTGTCTTTAAGGCTTTCTAACTCAATGAGTCTGTCTTTCTGTTATCAGAGATAATCCAAACGATATATATAACAACCTATTCTCTATTTGGTATAGAAATGTTATAAGCAGAAAAAAATAGTTTTAAAATATGCTGTTTCACAAGATTTGAATATTGACTAATAAGCAACAGTAAAAGGATGAGCTATTTGTTTCACTCTTCTCTTATATTTGTAATCTCTATGATATTGTCGTTTATGTTGAGAAGAAATGAACTATTTGTATGACATGTTGATTTATAATGATAATTCATCATTTTGTATTTAGAATAAAAGACCCGAATAGCGCAGGGTTTTCTTATTTTGAATTTATTGATACTGAATCAATTAAAATTACTTGCTTATACATCATAAGAAGGCTGGTATGTAGGTACTATTTAAAAAGGAATAAAAACACTTCTTATGAATGCTTTCAAATGCTATTTGGGAAGTTAAGGCATATTATTTCCGTCGACCAGAAAGCAGGTCGGTTTTTATATCTATTTTCCCAGTGAGTCTTGCTTTGTAGACACCATAATTTTCCATGACACGCATCACGTAATTACGTGTTTCTGTATAAGGAATACGTTCAATCCAATCAATGACGTTATCGAGAGATTGTCCTCGAGGATCGCCATAACGTTTTATCCATTCATTGACTCGACGGGGACCCGCATTATAGCCAATAAGAGTTAGTATATAGGATCCATTAAAACGTTCTAATTGTTCATTGAGAAAATGGGCACCTAATGTTGCATTATAATGAGCATCACTGCTAAATTTTTTAGGAGACCATGCGATTGAGTATTTTTTTGCCAGTGCTTTTGCTGTTGTAGGAAGCAATTGGAGTATACCTTGTGCACCTGCTTTTGATATGGCTGTTGGATTAAATTCGCTTTCTTGGCGTGCAATGGCATAGATAAGCGATTTTTCTTCTACAGAAATATTAGCAGAAGCTGGTATAGCTCCCAGAGGATGAGAGAGTGCACCAACATTTTTTCCCTGAAAAGCAGCCATTTTTCCAATTTTGAGGCTGGTATAATAGTCTCCATTTTTTTCTGCCATAACAGCCAGAAGAGCTAATTCACCGGGGCTTTCTATTCTTTTTCCGAGCTCTCTATAAAAAATTTTAGCAAAATCAGCATAGCCGGCTGCTTCAAGACGTTGAATTGCTTTGATCGCTTTTCGTGCACTAAAATGTTGTCGCTCAGCGGTTGTTGGTTTGGGAAAGAAAACTTTAAGCTTTTTTTGGTTGAGTCGTTCAGCGGCTAATTGACCATAGTAAGTTGCACCAAAATGAGCTGCACGATGAAAGTATTGCTGGGCATTTTGATGTTCTTTTAGCGCTTCTGCTGTTCGTCCCATCCAGTAATATCCACGTGATGCATAAAAAGGTAAAGAAGAGAGTTGAGGAATACGTGAAAAATGCTGCATTGCTAATTTAGGGTTATGAAGAAACCGTAGTGCATACCATCCTGCATGAAACTCAGCATCGACGGCTAATGCAGATGTTATACCAGTGTGCATTGCAACGAGTTGATAAGCAATTTTTGGTTTGTTTAAATCGAGCATTTCACGAGAAAGGGCGCGTTGTTCTTTCCACAATGAATGAGGGTTCATAAGGCGAAATGCATCGTTTGATGTTTTCATCATGAGTGCTGCGGCTGCATCATATTGCTCTGTTCGTCGAAGATGGCGTATTCGAGCAAACTGAAAAAGAGGATCTTTTTGCCATGATCTCTCTACAGCTTTTAATTTTTGTGTAGCTCTAGGATCATTTTTTTCAACGGCCACAAAAGCATTAAAAAGAGATTGAGCATGGGCTAATTTTGCAACGCGTGCTGCTGAATCAAAACGATGTGCATACAGCATAAACTGCATGCGTTTCAAATGATCAATAGGTTTTAATGCAGCGCTTGCATTTTTAAGAACAAATACTTCTTCTTTTGCACTGAGTTGTGTTTTATGCCACCATGGAGCAATAATGTGTTGAGCACGAGTGGTTTGTCTGGTTTCGATAAGTGCTTTAGCGAAGAGAGCCATCCCTTGTGCTGTTTGGGGCGGGTGATGAGAAAATTTTTGGATGATTGCGCGTGTAACGTTGGTTTCGTTAAGAAAAGCACGTTCAGCATTGCGTTGCATCGTTTCTATACCTGGCCATCCTTTTAGCATGTTGATTGCATTAAATATTTCAGAACTTGGTATATTCGCTTGGTTTGATACCCCCAGCGCCCATGTCAAAATATGACGATCAAGGCTATGTTTTTCCATTGAATTACGAAGATTTATTGTTTTTGCAATATTGTTGTTTGCTAGTGCATCTAGCCCAGCTTTCAGTTGCTGAAGTGTAGCAGTATTGTGTGATGTCGTGTGTATCTGTTGAAGAGAGTCTTGAGCTTCTTTTGTGGTAAAGGGAGTAGGGCGAACCAAAGGGATTGGCGCTTTCCCTTGCAAAAGGGGTGTTTGCGCGTATGCACTTGAAAATAAAATTCTTATTGCCAGTATAAGTGCAGTAAAGGTTGATACGAAAAGAGAGGTGGAGAATACACGCATAGAGAAAAGACCTTGAGACCTTGCTTTTTGTAAAAACTTAAGGATTTATAGAACACAAGCGTGAAAAACGCGTTAATATAGACGGCTTATTTTAAAGAACTGTTCAACATTTAAGGAGGGGCATTTTCATCTTATGAGGGCTTTTTTTGAAATTCATCTTGCTTCAATGATAGAGCAAGATTATGCTCTATTTAAAATTTATAAAAGGCGATTATAAAAAAATAAAAGCAAACATTATAGGGAGTTTATCATGCTCAAGGGAGCTATAACTGCGCTTATCACACCGTTTGATAACAAGGGCGCAATTGATGAGAAGGCGTTTTGTGATTTTGTTGAATGGCAGATCACACAAGGGATTAACGGTGTAAGCCCTGTTGGGACAACAGGTGAATCAGCAACGTTAAGTCATGAAGAACATAAGCGGATTATAGAATTGTGTGTTGAGCAGGTTGCAAAGCGTGTTCCTGTTGTTGCTGGAGCGGGATCAAATAGCACAAGCGAGGCTGTAGAGCTTGCACAATACGCGCAAAAAGCTGGTGCAGATGCAGTTTTGGTTGTCACTCCCTATTATAATAAACCAAATCAATCTGGTTTATACAAGCATTTTTCTTCCATTGCCAAAGCTGTTTCTATTCCGATTATAATTTATAATATTCCTGGTCGTTCTATTATCGATATGGCTGTAGAAACGATGAAAGACCTTTATCAAGATTTTAACAATATCATTGGTGTTAAGGATGCAACGAGCAGAATTGAGCGCGTTAGTGAACAAAGTGAAAAGTGTGGAAAAGATTTTGTGCAGCTTTCTGGTGATGATTGTACGGCGTTAGGTTTTAATGCACATGGAGGTATGGGGTGTATTTCAGTTTCCTCCAATGTTGCTCCGAAGCTTTGTGCAGAACTTCAAGCAGCTTGTTTTCGTGGTGATTATAAAACAGCACGAGAATTAAATGATCGCTTGATGCCTCTTAATCGTGCTGTGTTTATTGAACCTAGTCCAGCAGGTATTAAATATGCTGCTGCAAAATTAGGATTTTGTGGTGATACTGTGCGTTCTCCTATTGTACCATTAACAGAAAGAACAAAGAAGATTATTGATGAAGCCCTCAGTCATGCTGGTCTTTTAAAAGCATAAAATGATATTGACAAAGCCATGAATAAAAAAAAGAACGCGCCCGTACGGAAAATAATTGCTGACAATCGTAAAGCACGTTTTAATTTTGAAATCCTTAATAATCTCGAGGCTGGTCTTGTCCTTCAGGGAGCGGAAGTGAAGTCCTTACGTTCTAATCATGCCAATATTGCTGAAAGCTATGCGAGTTTTGAGAATGGGGAATTATGGTTAGTAAACAGCTATATTCCTGAATATACGCAGGCTAATCGTTTTAATCATGAACCACGACGTTTGCGCAAATTATTACTTTCAAAACGTGAGATGGCACGTTTTTTTAATGCAACGTCTCGTGAAGGAATGACGCTTGTTCCTCTCAAACTTTATTTTAATGAACGAGGGCGCGTTAAGTTGGAGATCGCTCTAGCGCGGGGGAAAAAGCTTCATGATAAGCGCGAAACGGAAAAAAAACGTGATTGGGGACGTGAAAAAGCAAGACTTTTAAAAAGATATGGATGATGGATGCAATTTCGATATTCTTTATTTATAGCACTTTTTAAAACAGTTTTAGCATTGATCTAAGTATGTTTTTGCTGCTTGAAAGATTTGGTGAAACATGGCGTCTGTCAAGCGCCCAGTATTTGTATTATAACGAGAACAGTGATAGCTCGAAAAGATGCGTAATCTGCCGATGTTATTGATTTCACCATGTCCAAAAGGGTGAGATAAAACTTTTGCATTAAGGGCACGTATCGTTGAATGGTGCGCAATGGTGCCTAAGGTAATAACGGCTTTAAGTTTGGGAAGATTTGTTAAAAGAGGTGAGAAGAAATAGCGGCACGTGTTAATTTCTGCACCGGTGGGTTTATTTTCTGGTGGAACGCAACGAACAGAGTTAACGATTGCTGCATCAATAAGTTCAAGAGTATCGTCTGCTCTTTCTTCAAAGGTTCCTTGGGCAAAACCAAACTTTTTTAAAGTTGAATAAAGTAAGTGCCCAGCATAATCACCAGTAAATGGACGTCCAGTTCGATTTGCTCCGCGCAATCCAGGAGCAAGCCCAACAATAAGAAGGCGTGTTGTGTCGGGCCCTTTATGAGGAAAGAATGGGCGCACCGGTGCGTTATACCAACTTGGTTCTTTTACACGCCAGCCAGCGAGAAATTGATGAAGCCTAGGACATAAATTGCAATTTTGGGGTGGTTCTGGGCAAAGTGATGTTAATTGGCTATTCATGGTGTTAGGCATCAATCGTTTTTCTATTTTTTTGAGTCTTTTATAGCGTATATGACGGGTTATGTTTTGATAAACAATCTATAATGAATATAAATAAACTTTTTTAGAAGAAAGTTTAATATAAACTTATTGCTAATTATTGTGTAAGAGGTCATCTTTCAGTAATTTATTCGATGAATAAGAGTACAATACACATGATGTTCAAAGAAAAAAAGTTTTCTCTTTAGATAAAGATATTATCATAAAAAGTATGCGTAAGGCTGCCGTTATTGCAAAGGATTTTAAATAGCTGGTATTCCTTTTAAAAGGATGAATACTCCAGACAAATATTTTGTCAAGAAAGACCGTCCTTTGTTTGAAGTCAATCTATTGGAATGCTTTTAAGAGAAACTTTGATAACGAGCATGAATAGGTTATACATTTTTATAAATTTTCCAAGAATTTTCTTAAATAAGTTCTTTAATCAAAAAATATAAAAGTTTGTGTTGTTTTTCTTGTGTTTTATTTTGATTATTGTATATACTCCTTTATCCGCTATTAAATTTTTTTATTTGAGAAAGAGGCATAAATGGCCCGCGTAACGGTAGAAGATTGTATTGATAAAGTTGACAACCGCTTTGAGTTGGTACTTTTAGCAGGTCATCGGGCGCGTCAGATTTCACAAGGAGCGCAGATTACGGTTGATCGCGATAATGATAAAAATCCAGTTGTTGCTTTGCGTGAAATAGCAGAAGAAACATTGTCGCCTGCTGATTTAAAGGAAGACCTTATTCATTCGCTGCAAAAGCATGTGGAAATAGATGAGCCAGAAATGGCAAGTGAATTTATTACCCATTCAGGTGAAGCTGAAAGTGTTTTTAATACGTCATCGCAAGAAGAAGGTACTTCATTTGATCATATGTCAGAAGAAGAGCTTTTAGCGGGTATTGAAGGTTTGGTTGTTCCAGAAAAAAGTGACGATTATTAATTGCAGCAATTTATGTTACAGGAGTAAAGATACTTTGTCATGTGAGGAGCAATTATTTTTCGTGTCTTTTATTAATAGGACGTGTTCAATAAAGATTAGGGGTGTGAAAAGATAAAGGATATGCTCGTATGATGCGTCAGTGTGAGCTTGTTGGACGTGTTCAACGTTACAAGTCTGACGTAGATGAGGCTCTTTTAAACAGGGCCTATGATTATGCAATGAAAAAGCATGCGCATCAAAAGCGTGCGTCAGGTGATCTTTATTTTTCTCATCCTTTAGAAGTTGCTGCTATTTTGACAGATATGCGGTTGGACGAGGCAACGATTGCTGTTGCTCTTTTGCATGATACAATTGAAGATACAAGCGCTACACGAGCAGAAATTGATCAGCTTTTTGGTTCTGAAATTGGGAAGTTGGTTGAAGGGCTTACAAAGCTTAATAAGCTTGATCTTGTATCAAAGAAAGCCGTACAGGCAGAAAATCTTCGTAAACTTCTTATTGCTATTTCTGATGATGTTCGTGTTCTTTTAGTCAAACTTGCTGACCGTCTTCATAATATGCGTACCCTTGGTGTTATGCGTGATGATAAACGTCGGCGAATTGCTGAAGAGACGATGGATATCTATGCGCCACTTGCAGGCCGTATGGGTATGCAGGATATGCGTGAGGAATTAGAGGATCTCTCTTTCTTTTATTTAAATCCAGAAGGTTATCGTACGATTACCAATCGACTTTCTGAATTATTGAAACACAACCGTGATTTGCTTTCCACAATTGAAAATGAATTGACAAAACTTTTTTTGGAGCATGGCATTAAAGCAGATGTTAAAAGCCGTCAGAAAAAATCTTATTCAGTCTTTCGCAAAATGGAAAGTAAAGCATTATCTTTTGAACAATTATCGGATATTTTTGGATTTCGTGTGATTGTTGAGTCCGTGAATGATTGTTATCGTGCTCTTGGTGTCATTCATACGACATGGCCAATGGTTCCTGGTCGTTTCAAAGATTATATCTCTATACCAAAGCAAAATGATTATCGTTCTATTCATACAACAATTGTTGGCCCTTCAAGACAACGTGTTGAGTTGCAAATTAGAACGGCTGCTATGGATGAAGTTGCTGAATATGGGGTTGCTGCTCATTCCATATATAAAGAGCGCGGTTCCAATTATTCGACTGTGAAGTTATCAAGTGAAACGAATGCCTATGCATGGTTGCGTCAAACGATACAATCTTTGTCTGATGGAGATAATCCAGAAGAGTTTTTAGAACATACAAAACTTGAGCTTTTTCAAGACCAAGTTTTTTGTTTTACGCCGAAAGGTCGATTAATTGCTTTTCCTAAAGGAGCTACGCCTATTGATTTTGCTTATGCCGTCCATACAGACATCGGTGATTCTTGTGTGGGTGTAAAAATCAATGGTCGTATTATGCCTTTAATGACCAAATTAAAAAATGGTGATGAGGTTGATATTATTCGCTCACACGCTCAAATTCCGCCAGCAGCATGGGAATTTCTTGTTGTCACAGGTAAAGCACGTTCAGCTATTCGACGAGCAAGTCGTGCAGCGGTACGTAAACAATATTCGGGTTTAGGATATCGTATTCTCGAGCGTTCATTTGAATATATGGGAAAGCAATTTTCAAAAGACCTTTTGAAGAAAGTTTTGCCACGTTTAGCACGTAAAGATGTAGAGGATGTATTGGCTGCTGTTGGGCGTGGAGAGCTGTTTTCCGCTGATGTGATTAAAGCGGTTTATCCTGATTATCAAGATCACCGTGTGGTACAAAAGTCATCTTTTAGGCCTGGGGAAGAAGGTTGGTTTAATATTGAAAATGCTCAAGGTATGATTTTTAAAGTTCCAGAAAATGAAAAGAATGCAAAGGTCGAGAATCATCAATCTAAAGCATTGCCTATTAGAGGAACCCATGGAGATATACCCGTACGTTTTTCACCGGAAGGAGCAGTACCTGGAGATCGGATTGTTGGTATTATGCAGCCAGGAGCTGGGATCGTTATTTATCCAATACAGTCTTCAGCTTTGATGGCGTATGATGATCAGCCAGAACGATGGATTGATGTTCGCTGGGATATTGATGCCCAAATGAATGAACGTTTTCCTGCACGGATGAATATTTTGGTTGTAAATAGTCCTGGTTCTTTAGCTGAAATTACACAAATAATTTCTGCTAACGATGCCAATATCCAAAATTTATCTTTTATCCGTACAGCACCAGATTTTACAGAAATTATGATTGATTTGGAAGTGTGGGATTTAAAACATTTGAATCGTATTTTTTCTCAATTAAAAAAGGCAGGTTCAGTAAGTACAGTACGGCGGGTTCATGGATAAAAAGAAAGATTTAGCAATGAATACACAAGATGTCATTGATATTTTTAAACAAGCAGATGCTATTCTAGAAGGGCATTTTATTTTAACATCGGGGCGCCATAGTGCGACTTATATGCAAAAAGCGAAAGTATTCATGCATGCTGACTTGACAGAAAAGTTATGTCGTGGATTGGCTGAAAAAATCAAAAAATCTATCGAGGAAAAAATTGATTATGTTGTTGGGCCCGCAATTGGCGGTCTTATTCCTTCCTATGAAACTTCACGTCACCTTGGTGTTCCTTCTCTTTGGGTAGAGCGTGTAAATGGCATCTTTGAATTGCGTCGTTTTGAAATCAAGAAGGGTGCACGGGTTGTTATTGTTGAAGATATTGTGACAACGGGTCTTTCCATTCGTGAGACTGTTGAAGCGCTTGTTGCAGCAGGAGCAGAGGTATTGGCCAGTGCATGTATTCTTGATCGTTCTGGTGGTAAGGTCAATGTTGGAGTTCCATTGATTGCGCTTGCTGAATACGAGATAACCTCTTATGCTAGTGATGCTCTTCCTGCAGAGCTTTCTGTTCTTCCAGCGATTAAACCAGGCAGTCGAAATATTTAATTGTCTTTCTATTTTTTTTTGTGCAAAAGCTTAAAAAGATTAATTTGGATGATATAGGTTATTTCATTATCAAAAGATGTATATTGAGAGTCATATGCTTTTTCGTCGTCGAGAACCAATAGATTTTGTAACGCGTATTCGACTTTGGTTATGGCCACGTCGTTCATTTTCTCGCTCATTTTGCTACATATATAAACGTATTTTGCGTATATCAGCAACACCGCATGAAGTAGCATTAGGGGTTGCTGTTGGCATTTTTTTAGCTTGTTCCCCTTTCTTTGGGCTGCATATTATTTTGGCAATATTTTTTTCTTGGCTTTTGCGTGCAAACTTTGCTGCCGCAATCATTGGGACGATTTTTTCTAATCCACTCACATTTTTATTGATTATCATGGCTGATTATAAAGTAGGGTACTTTTGTTTATCACTTTTTAGCGATGTCAAAGAGATTTCTCTTTCGCAAATTCGTGCTCTATTTAATGGTTTGACATTGTCAAATCTCTCTCTCCTCTTTAAAGGCGCATGGGACACAATTATGAGTCCTATGATTTTAGGTGGAACTCTTTTAGGTATTGTTTTTGGTGGTTTATCTTATATAGGTGTTTACAGAGCAACGGTTCGTTTTAAACAAAAGCGATATCAAAAGATTATAAAAAAAAGGCGTTTAAAGAAGCGTTCATCGCCTGTATTAAAACAGAAATAAATTTGAGAAAGATCGGGTTAATATCTTATGATTATTGGTCTTGGAAATGATCTGGTTGATATACGACGTATTGAGAAAATGTTGGTTCGTTATGGTGAGCGTTTTATCCAACGTATTTTTACGGATATTGAAAAAAATAGATCTGAAAATCTCAAAAAAAGCTCCTCTTCCTATGCAAAAAGATTTGCTGCTAAAGAAGCATGTGCTAAAGCCTTAGGAACGGGAATCGCTTGTGGTATCAATTGGAAAGACATGGGGGTAGTTAATTTGCCATCTGGTAAACCAATAATGCAATTAACAAATCGTGCGCAAATGCAACTTCAAAAGTTATTACCTCCTCATCATGATGCAGTTATTCATCTTAGCATAACAGATGATTTTCCTTGGGCACAGGCATTTATTATTATCGAAGCACTTCCACGTGGATAGATGGCGTGAGAGATTGTGCTTTTGTTATTTGAATATTATGATGAAAAAAATTATATCTGTGATGAGAAGGCAGTTGGTGATGATCCAAAAAGATAAAGTGCATAAAAAAGAAAAAAAAGGTGGGATTCGTGAATTTATTTCTGTTTTAGTACAGGCTCTGCTTTTAGCAGCGTTTATTCGGACACTTTTTTTCCAGCCGTTTAGTATTCCTTCCGGTTCAATGCGTCCTACTTTGTTGGTGGGAGATTATCTGTTTGTTTCTAAGTATGCATATGGGTATTCTCATTTTTCCATCCCCTTTTCTCCCCCTCTTTTTTCTGGACGGATTTGGGCATCTCAACCTCAACGTGGAGATGTGGTCGTTTTTCGCTTACCAAGTAATCCGAAGATTGATTATATAAAACGCGTTGTTGGGCTACCAGGTGATCGTATACAAGTCCGTCAAAGTGTTCTTTATATTAATGATGAGGCTGTTTCACGTCACTTTATGGGGGAGATTAATAATTCTGATATAACAGAGGTTAACTATCCTGTTGAGGTTTATCGCGAGACAATGCCTAACGGTGTCAGTTATGATACACTTGATTTAGCTTTCATCCCGAAAGTTGATGATACAAAAGTTTTTGAAGTTCCTCAAGGACATTACTTTATGATGGGAGATAACCGCGACAATTCAGATGATAGTCGTTTAGATGTAGGCTATGTTCCAGAAGAAAATCTTATTGGTCGCGCGAGCGTGATTTTCTTTTCTATCAGTAACGGTTCAAGTGCTTGGCAGATTTGGCGCTGGCCATTTGATGTGCGTTGGAAACGTTTGTTTTCTTTCATAAATACGGTTCATGATTTGCCGCTTATCAAGCAAGGAAACAACGATGAAACGTCTCATGATTGATCAGCTTTTCAAGCTGACGGGGCATCGTTTTAAAGATGAAGAGAGGTTAACGAAGGCATTAACACATTCGAGTGTACAAGATTCGGAACAGGGAAATTATGAACGACTAGAGTTTTTAGGGGATCGGGTTTTAGGGCTTTTGATTGCGGAAATGCTGTATCAACTTTTTCCTCAGGCAAGTGAAGGTGAATTATCAGTCCGTTTGAATCATCTTGTCAATGCGCAGACATGTGCTGATATTGCGCGTGAAATGAGGCTTCCTGATATGATCCGTGTTGGTTTTGAGATGAAAAATTTCGAGGGGCGTCGACTTATCAATATGCATGCAGATGTCGTGGAAGCTTTGATTGCCGTGATATATCTCGATGGAGGATTGGAAAGTGTTCGCCCTTTTATTCAAAAATATTGGCAAAGTCGGGCAAAGAAAATGGATGCTGGTCGACGTGATGCCAAGACAGAATTACAAGAATGGGCGCATATCCAAGGCAATGCACAACCACATTATCAGGTTATCAAACGTTCAGG
Source organism: Bartonella sp. CL100XZDX (assembly GCF_042195375.1). Taxonomy (NCBI): domain Bacteria; kingdom Pseudomonadati; phylum Pseudomonadota; class Alphaproteobacteria; order Hyphomicrobiales; family Bartonellaceae; genus Bartonella; species Bartonella sp. CL100XZDX. The sequence goes on from NZ_JBHIOH010000049.1 coordinate 55,355, forward strand.
TCCCGATCACGATCCTGTTTTTATGGTAGAGGTCAGTATTTCTGGGTTTGCTTCAGAGATTGGGCAGGGAAGCTCCAAAAGATATGCCGAAAGAATGGCAGCTGAAAAAATTTTGCGACGAGAGGGTGTATGGAAAACAGTGGGAAAAAATGATCATGAGTGACGTTATGAAAACGCGTTCTGGGTTTGTTGTGCTTATTGGGATGCCTAATGCCGGTAAATCGACACTGGTTAATCAATTGGTTGGAACAAAGGTTTCAATTGTAACGCATAAGGTACAAACAACACGAACTTTAATCCGCGGTATTGTCATTCATGATGATGTGCAAATTGTGTTGGTCGATACACCGGGTGTTTTTCGTCCCCATAAGCGCTTAGAACGAGCCATGGTCTCTGCTGCTTGGGGAGGGGCTAAGAGCGCTGATGTTCTACTCGTTTTAATCGACGCTCAAAATGGTCTTTCGGATGAAGTTGATATGATGTTAGATATTGTAAACAATCTGAAACAAGAAAAAGTTCTTGTTCTTAATAAGGTTGATACAGTTGTTAAATCATCTCTTCTAGCGTTAACCACTAAAATAAATGAACGTGTAAAGTTTGCGCAAACATTTATGATTTCTGCTCTAAACGGTTCTGGTTGCAAGGATTTACTTCATGCGTTGAGTAATATGATGCAGGAGGGGCCATGGTATTATCCGGAAGATCAAATTTCTGATATGCCCATGCGTCATCTTGCTGCTGAAATTACGCGTGAAAAACTTTTTCTTCGTCTTCATGATGAACTTCCTTATTCCTCAACGGTTGAAACAGAAAGCTGGGAAGAGCGTTCAGATGGTTCCGTTAAAATTAATCAAGTTATTTATGTCGAGCGTGAGAGTCAGAAAAAAATTGTCTTAGGAGCAAAAGGCGATACAATTAAAGCGATTGGACAAGCAGCACGTAAAGAACTCATGGAAATTATGGATCAAAAGGTTCATCTTTTTCTCTTTGTGAAAGTGCGCGATAATTGGGATACCGATCCAGAACGTTATCGCGAAATGGGATTGGATTTTTAAAATAAGATTTTTAAAAAATAATTAAAGTAAAATGAAGTGGAAAGAACAAGCCGTTATTCTTGGTACGCGCCAATATGGTGAAACAAGTGTTATTCTTGAGATTATGACACGTGAACATGGTCGTTATATGGGAGTGGTAAAAGGGGGGCGGTCGCGTCGTATGGCAGCTCTTCTTCAACCTGGAAATTTTGTGGAGGCTGAATGGTGGGCTCGTTTAGACGAACATTTGGGACTTTTTCGGCTTGAAGCTCTTGATTTACATGCGGCACGATTAATCTGTCTACCAGAAGCACTTTATGCTTTGCAATTGATAGCTTTTCATTTGCGGCTTCTTCCCGAACGTGATCCGCACCCCATTTTATATGATATTTTACACCTTTTTATGCAGAATTTTGATGAACCATTTGTAAATGCAGAATTGCTTGTACGTTTTGAAATGCGGCTTCTTGAAGAACTTGGTTTTGGTCTTGATTTATCTTGTTGTGCTGCAACAGGTCGTCAGGAAAGGCTTCATTACGTATCACCAAAATCTGGACGGGCTGTCTGTGAAGAAGCAGGGGAACCTTGGAAAAAAAAGCTTCTCATTCTACCACAGTTTCTTGTACAAAGAACGACTCGTCCTGCTGATTTTAGTGACATAATAAATGGTTTTATACTGACGGGTTTTTTTCTTATGCGTCATGTCTGGGAGCCACGAGATATAAAGCAGCCGTCAGTGCGCATGAATATGATACAATTGTTTGAGCGCCAATTTGGTGTACAGGCATTAATTGGTTGATCTGATGATAATTGAATGGGAAAATGAGAATTTTAAAGACAATTGCTGAAGTCCGCCAATATACTTCAGAGGAACGACGTTTAGGTTTTTCGATTGGTTGTGTTCCAACAATGGGGGCATTGCATGATGGACATCTTGCATTAGTACAGTATGCAAGAGCAATGTGTGATCGCGTAGTGGTTTCTATTTTTGTCAATCCAAAGCAATTTGCACCTCATGAAGATTTTTCTCAATATCCAAGAGATTTGAAGGGCGATTGTGCTTTGTTAAAAGAAGCAGGTGTTGAATGTGTTTTTGCTCCTTCTGTAGATGAAATGTGGCCACTGGGGAATGATACAATTGTACAAGTGAAAAAATTATCACGTATTTTGATGGGAAAATTACGTCCGGGGCATTTTTGTGGTGTAACAAGCGTTGTTGCTAAACTTTTTAACATTGTCCAACCAGATAAGGCTTTTTTTGGGGAAAAGGATTTTCAACAAATTTTAATTATTCGGCGTATGGTTGAAGATTTGGCTTTTCCTATTGAAATCGTTGGAGTTCCTATTCTACGGGAGTCAGATGGTGTAGCGTGTTCTTCACGCAATCAGCTTTTAACATTAGAAGATCGTAAAGCTGCCAAAATTATTCCTGAAAGTGGAAAAGCTGCTGAAAAGCTTTATCATGAAGGTGAACGGTCGGTTGATAAATTATGCAAAACTGTTCGTGATATTTTACAACAAGAAACGCGTGCAATCATTGAAGCGATAGATTTACGGGATATGGAAACTTTATGCGTGGTTAAAGGAACATTGAATAAACCAGCAGTTTTACTTCTTACTGTCCGCTTTGGTGAGATAAGGCTGATTGATCAATATATATTGCAAGAGAAGAGTGGAAAATGAGTGTACATAAAACCGTAAAGCGTATAACATCTTCCGAAATACGTGCAAGAAAGGGACAACAGCCAATTGTTTCTTTAACAGCTTATCAAGCTTATACTGCGCGGATTGCTGATCCATATTGCGATATCCTTTTGGTTGGTGATAGCGTTGGGATGGTTGTGTATGGGTTTGAGACAACGCTTCCTGTTAATTTAGATATGATGATTTCACACGGGAAAGCCGTGGTGCGTGGATCTCAAAAAGCTCTTGTTGTTATTGATATGCCTTTTGGTTCTTATGAGGAAAGTCCAGAGCAAGCTTTTTTAAATGCATCGCGCATTCTTGCACAAACGGGGTGTGGTGCAGTTAAGCTTGAAGGGGGCGTTTATATAGCCGAAACAATAGATTTTTTGTGTAAACGTGGCATTCCAGTGATGGGGCATATCGGTCTTACACCCCAAGCAATGAATCGTTTTGGTGGTTTTAAAACACAAGGACGCAAGGAGAATGATTGGCAAAGAATTGAAGCAGATGGAGCAGCGATTGAAGAGGCAGGTGCTTTTGCTGTTGTTTTAGAAGCAATGGTCGAACCTTTAGCGGTGAAACTGACAGATAAGCTTTCTATCCCTACGATCGGTATAGGGGCGTCCAATCAATGTGATGGGCAAGTATTGGTTATGGAAGATATGTTGGGCTATGGTTCTCATGTGCCAAAATTTGTACGCCGTTATGGAGACCTTGAACAAGCCATGGAAACTGCAATAAAGAATTATGCAGAGGATGTCACATCTCGTGCTTTCCCAGCGGATAATGAAGTTTATAAACTAAAATAAACTTCAGTTTAAGATGAAAGGTTTGACAAGAGAACATTTGTTATTTTGATAATGAATGTGCATTTTTAATATATTTTGTATGCAATTTGAACTGTGATTTTTTCCATTTCTTTAATGAAGTCACGCCTCTCATGCAAAACAGAACGCCATTGGGTCGCTAATTCACGTGCTTTTTTAAAGAAAGCTTTCTTAAGGTACCCAATCCTATTTCGCGACGGCGTTCGTGAATAGTATAGTGGTAAGTCCCTTATGAAGTGTATAAAATTTATAGAGCACTCCCGTCTTTACGCTTCATAAGAGAGCAAGCCGGCATCATCACGCACTTTGCCAATTTTCAATGTTGCGACAGCGCTTAGCACTTGAGATGGTTCATAAGAGGCATTTTAATTCTTTCTTTAAAAAGTTTTATCTACACGCCAGCCCCACTTGTGGTGTGCAAGAGAATGATTTTGATTGATTCAATATAAACAGATTTGAAATGAGTGAAGCTTACGATATTAGGATCCCTCATTCAAAATGAAAAAACAATGAATTATTATTATAAGTCAGTGTGATGATTCTGTAATGACAAGGAATCAACAATGCGAAGAGTCTATAATCTTTGGGCATCCAAGTCATTAAAGCGAGTTAAAAATGCGTTTTCAATTTGTTGGGTAGAATAGGGGGATAAATTAAGATCATCGGGTAAAATATTATTGGGAGAGCCAAAATAGCGAAGAGCTTCTTCTGTATTAAATCCAGCAAGCGTAATCGCTTCATAATATGCAGCGATACGGTCAGCTTGTTTGATTTTTTTGAAAAGTTTTTGAGAAAGATCAACGGGAAGAGAAAAACGCATGTGGATAGCATCTTGGATGCGCTTTTCAATGCGTTCATATTGCCTTCCTATGACAGCTTTAAAGGGGGAAATCATATCGCCGATAACATATTCTGGCGCATCATGAAGAAGAGCATAAAGACCTTCGTTTCTTCCTGATTTTGGAAAAAGTTTTTGAAATATTTGTTCAACCAAAAGTGAATGTTGTGCAACAGAATAAGCATGCTCTCCTCGTGTTTGACCGTTCCAACGTGCCACGCGAGAAAGTCCATGGGCAATATCTTCAATTTCAACATCAAAAGGAGAAGGGTTGAGAAGATCAAGTCTGCGTCCAGAGAGCATTCTTTGCCAAGCGCGTGCTTCTCCATTTTTTAATAATTCAGCTTTAGCCATGCGTATTTTCTATAGTATTTTCAGGAAAGGTAAAATTCATATTTTCAGCAATGCTTATAGTGACAGGAATGTTTTTTACAGTAAAGGGAATGTTATGATCCATTGCATCTTTGACGTGGTCAATACGCATTAAAGCAAGAGCCTCATTTTCTACACATGTTCCCAAGTAGCCAAGCACTTTTGTTCCTGCTTCAATGCTAGATTGAGGGGTTAATTTACACTGGCCTTTTACAATAAAAATACGGCGACGTGCTGCACGGCGGTGGTGCATTCGTGAAACAATTTCTTGCCCAATATAACATCCTTTATTGAATGCAAGTCCATTGATTTGATCGTAATTAATATCATGAGGAAAGACTTTGCCAACTTCATAGTCTTGACCACTTTCCGCAATTGCATAACGGATACGCAATTGATTCCATGTGTCATGATATTCTGAAGTCAAAAAAGTTTTTTTGCCATAGATTCGTATTATTTTTTCTTGTTGTGGGAAGCGTTTATCAACAAAACTTGAATCAAAATTTAAAGTATTTGATTCCTTATTCAAAGAAACTGTAACAAGTTCTTGTAATGGTTGTGTAATTTCTACTTTTTTACGCAGCTTATAGAGCAACAGACGTTGGTGAAGCATATCAGCTAAAGGCATTCTGATATCAATCAGGTAACCATCTTCTTTTTTTCCGATAAGAAAATCAGCAAAAACCTTTCCTTGTGGGGATAAAAGGGCTCCAGGGAAAAGTTCCTGTGGGCTGATTTTTTTTACATCTGTCGTGATCAGGGATTGTAGAAAATCTGTTGCTTCTTCGCCTGTGATTCGAATAAGCCCGCGGTTTTTTAAGCAAATGGCATTTTGTTTTTCAATCATGGCTCTTGCCTTTCTGCTCAAAGTTACATAATCGATAAGTGAGCAATATGTAAGGAGCGTGGCTATGTTTAAAACATTTGATACAATTTTTAAAGGTGCAACACTTGTGAATCATGATGGAAGAAGCAAGCGTGATATTGGTATTACAAATGGTCGTATTGCTGAAATAGGCGACCTTACATGTGCATCGGCTAGTGAGGTCATTAATTGTACAGGACTTCATATTTTACCAGGAATTATTGATAGCCAAGTGCATTTTCGTGAGCCAGGCAATGAATATAAGGAGGATTTGGAAAGTGGCTCGTATTCTGCTGTGTTAGGGGGTGTTACGGCAGTTTTTGAAATGCCTAATACCAATCCATTGACAACATCAGAAGAAACATTAAGCGATAAGGTTAAACGCGGATTTCATCGAATGCATTGTGATTTTGCATTTTGGGTTGGAGGAACGCGTGAAAATGCCCATGAAATCTCTGAGTTAGAAAGACTTCCTGGGGCAGCTGGAATTAAAGTCTTTATGGGGTCTTCTACCGGTGATCTTTTGGTTGATGATGATGAAAGTGTACGCCTTATTTTGAAAAATACACGACGTCGTGCAGCTTTTCATTCTGAAGATGAGGCGAGGCTCCAAGAGCGTAAAATATTGCGTATTGAAGGGGATGCATCGTCACATCCGATTTGGCGTGATGAAGTTGCGGCATTAAAATGTACGCAGCGTTTGGTAAAAATTGCCCATGAGACGAAGGCACGGATTCATGTGTTACATCTTTCGACAGAAGAAGAAATTGATTTTCTAAAAAAACATAAGGATGTTGCAACAATTGAAGTGACACAACATCATTTGACTCTCACGGCTGATGATTATAAGAAGTTCGGTACATTAATTCAGATGAATCCGCCTATTCGTGAGTTGCGCCACCGTGAAGCTCTTTGGTACGGTGTTCAGCAAGGAATTATTGATGTCTTAGGCTCAGATCATGCGCCTCATACTCTTGAAGAAAAACTTCAACCTTATCCCTCTTCACCTTCAGGAATGACAGGGGTGCAAACAACAGCAGCAATTATGTTAACACATGTGAATGCAGGGAAAATATCTCTTGAACGTTTTGTTGATCTCACTTCACATGGCCCTAGTCGTATTTTTGGTATAAGCTGTAAAGGGCGCATTGCTGTTGGGTACGATGCTGATTTAACCATTGTTGATCTTAAGAGAGAAGAAATTATTACCAATAGCTTAATTGGTTCGCGTGCTGGTTGGACACCTTATGATGGTCAAAAAGTTAAAGGTTGGCCTGTTGGGACTATTATCCGTGGTATGCGCGTTATGTGGGAAGGTGAAATTGTCACACCTTCACAAGGAGAGCCTGTTAAATTTATAGAAACTTTTGTGTAAACAGATTAAAATTATAAGTATGCTGTAAAATACCATTTTTTAGAGTGATGATATAGGGTATGTCAGCCTCTTTGGCACATAAGTGTTTTTTTATGCGTGGTGAATATTCTTAGGCTTGTTTTTAGAAACTATGAAGCAAATTACATGTGTGGGAAGCCAAGAGGAACCTTTTTCAACAAGAACCTAGATTATTTACGAGCAAATTTAGTTAAAAATTTTCGTCCTTTGAGGTGTGGGGAGGAAGCCAAAGAACGTTTTTGTGTGGGGAAAAAGGCGCTCATACGAATAAAAGCGTATCGAGACATTATTCTTTAAAAGTCTCTCTATTTTCAGAATTGGTTTATTGCTCCCCGCATTTGTGAAAGGAGTATCATTGATACCGTTAAAATTGAGAGAGATACTTTTTGTATAGATTAATTATTTATAATACATGAGGAGGTTTTCAGATAAAATTCTTCCTTCCTCAATGTATCTTTGATTGGCTTCAATGGCTGCTTGTGTACAATGATGATAATTTTCTGAGAAAGCACGATACGCTTCATTAAACGCTTCATAAAAATAAACACGTTTTTGTGGAATGGGGTGCTCTGCTTCAATCAGTGCATTCATATAATCATACCATTGGTTTGTTGGAGGCTCGCAAAGATTTTGGAGAGAATGCAGCGATCCCAAAATTTCTGCTAGTCGGAGTAATTTTTTTTCATAAGGTGGAGATTGTTGCGCAAAGGTTGGCATTGAAATGACAAGAAATATTAAAATAATGATGTTCATCAATCTATTACGCATTATTTTCATTGCTTTCTTTGAACAAAACTCTGTACAGATAAAATAAATTTGTCATGAGAACGATGTAAAAATAGAGTGAATTGCTACAATTGTTCTCAATTGTTGATTATAAAATATAGGGCGTAAGAGGTAGTAAGGAACCCATTGTTGAATATTGAAAAATACTGACGAAGTTTTGTGTGGTTAAAAATTTAAGATTTGCTTTCTGCAAGCTATCTATTTTTCACATAGATTTATATTGTATTGCCTATAGAATTTTTTCTAAGCTGGTTTTCTTTAAGGAGGGAAAGCATCTTTAATGATAGAATGCTTTTGTTCAATCAAATAAAATAGATTGTTTTTATGATAAATGATGTATACAGCCGTGAATACAATGGGAAAATGGTAAGAAGAATTTACTATAAGATAAAAGTTTTTAGCCTAACCGTGCAATACGATAAGTTGAGATAAGATACATCTAAAAGGAGCGGTGCATAATATCGTCTATGGAGTTAATAATGAAAGAGTTGCGATTTTATAATACGCTAACACGTAAAAAAGAAAATTTTACACCAATAGATGCGACAAGAGTACGTCTTTATGTTTGTGGACCGACCGTTTATGATTATGCCCATATAGGAAATGCACGTCCTGTTATTGTTTTTGATATTTTATTTCGTTTATTGCGTCATGTTTATGGCAATGAGCATGTTCTATATGCGCGTAATATTACAGATGTTGATGATAAAATTAATGCACGAGCAGCTTGCGAATATCCAAACTTGTCATTGAATGATGCTATTCGTCAATTAACAGAACGTACATATTTCCAGTTTCAACAAGATACAATGGCACTTGGTTGTCTATTACCAACCAGCCAACCGCGCGCAACCGAGCATTTAGAGGAAATGCGCTCTTTAATTGAAAGATTGCTTGAAAAGGGGCACGCTTATAAAGCGGAAAATCATATATTATTTTCTGTAAGTAGCATAAAGAATCCTCCCCATTATGGGGCATTTGCAAATCGTTCTTTAGATGAAATGAGGGCGGGGGCGCGTATCGATGTTGCTGCTTATAAAAGGGAAGAGATGGATTTTGTTTTATGGAAGCCTTCTGTGGAAGGAGAGCCAGGTTGGGAATCACCGGGAGGAATTCCTGTTTTAGGTCGTCCAGGTTGGCATATTGAATGTTCTGCGATGTCAATGGCAAAGTTATTAGCACCCTATGGCGGTGGTTTAACCTGTGATGATCCGACCGCGAATGTTTTTGATATCCATGGTGGTGGACTGGATTTAATTTTTCCTCATCATGAAAATGAGATTGCACAAAGTTGTTCAGCTTTTGGGACAGAGCGAATGGCAAATTTTTGGATGCATAATGGTTTTTTACAAGTTGAAGGCAAAAAGATGTCGAAAAGCTTTGGCAATTTCATAACTATACGTTCTGTTTTAGAAAATAATTTTTTGGAGTTTAATGGTATTTTAACCGATGAAATGAAGCAAAATTGGGCTGGTTTGTCTACGCGTTTTTCGATGTTGCAAACGCATTATCGTGAACCATTAAACTGGACTGCGCAGCGTTTAATGCAATCAAGCAGTGAACTGTATCGTTGGTATGAATGGCTTCGCAGTAAAAAGAGTGAGATGAAAAACAATGAAGCAATTGATGATACTTTGATAGATGCACTTAGTGATGATCTTAATACTCCAAAAGCACTGACTCTTTTGCGAAAATTTTATAAAGAAGGAAATGCTTTGGCTCTTGTGAATGGGATGAATTTATTAGGACTGTTACGACAAGAATGGATTAAAGAAATAGACTGCCCATTATTTATGAGAAAAACTTTCCTTGATAAAAAATTTATTGATCAGCGCATTGTCGAAAGACTAAGACTTATCCATAATAAAGAGTGGGAAGCTGCGGATACAATTCGTGATGAGCTTGCAGCCGAGGGGATTCTTTTAAAAGACAGTAAGGATCCGCAGAGTGGTGAGCGCATAACTGTGTGGGAAATAAAGCGACACTAATGTCTCTATTCCAGCAGCTCCATAAAAAAGGAGAATATGATGGAATTTTTATATCATTATGGATATGTCGCACTAAAATTAGTTGTAGGTCTTATCGCTTTCCTCTTGATTTTAAGAACCACAGGTCGTGGTAGTCTTAGTCAAATGACCCCAGTTGATTTGGTAAGTAATTTTGTGATGGGAAGTATCATTGGAGGCGTTATTTATAGTCCGGATGTTAGCAGTATTCAATTGTTGATCGTCTTATTTATTTGGCAGACTTTAGTCACATCTCTTAATTTTCTGATGCGCTATTCAGTTTTTTTTCGTCGTCTCATTGCAGGACGACATATTGCATTGGTTTTAGATGGAGTATTTCAAGTGGATAAGATTAAAAAATTAGGTATTAGTGTGAATGATCTGATTACAATGTTGCGCATTAAAGGCTGTAGTTTACACGAAGCTGCTTTCGTTCGTTTAGAAACCAATGGCGATTGTTCCGTTATTAAAAAGGAAGAAGGAAAGAAGTCTATCATTTTAATACAAAATGGTGAAATTCTTGATAAGGAGCTGAAAGAGATTGGTAAAACAAAAAAGTGGCTTCATGCAGAACTGAAAAAAAAGCGTGTAAAGTCTGAGAATTTATTTGCGGCAGAATGGTATGAGAATACAGATCAAAATAATAAATTGTGTAGTGGATTATTTCTTGTCCCTTTTTCAAAAACAGTCTAACTTCAAACAACGGGTAGGTATAGCTTATTGGAAGCGTAATGAAGAGATGAATCTATAAACAACCACAGAGGGTATTTTGCCTGTTTGTGTGGATGATAAAGAAGTAAGGACTTTATGAAAAGCAATGAAATGACAAAAACTGTATCATCAGATACAGGAAAGACTCTGCACACACTTTACAATTTATGGCCCTATATGTGGCCGGTAGGTCGGCGTGATCTAAAAATGCGTGTGCTATGGGCAATATTTTATCTTGTTTTGGCTAAGCTCGTCCTCATATCTGTACCGTATTTATTTAAATATTCTACGAATGTGCTTGATTCAAGCTTTCAGCTACCTGAATGGTTCCCATCCAGTTGGATTATTCCCATCATGCTCGTTTTGGCATACAATGTCGCGCGTATTATGCAGGCTGGATTAAATCAATTACGCGATTCCCTGTTTGCCACTGTTGGTCAATACGCTGTTCGTCAATTAGCTTATAAAACCTTTGTACATATGCATGAGTTATCCTTGCGATTTCATTTGGAACGCCGAACAGGTGGGCTTTCTCGTGTGATTGAGCGTGGAACAAAAGGAATTGAAGCGATTGTAAGATTTTCAATTCTTAGTACAGTACCGACAGTTTTAGAATTTATATTAACGGCACTGGTATTTTACATAAGTTATGGATGGCATTATCTTCTCATCGTTGTTGCAACGGTTGGATTATATATCTTATTTACCATTAAGGCGAGTGATTGGCGTATTCGCATTCGACAAAAAATGAATACAGCGGATACTGAGGCGAATACTCGCGCTGTTGATTCTCTTTTGAATTTTGAAACGGTCAAATATTTTGGTAATGAAACTCTAGAAGCCGATCGATTTGATGCTTCTATGGTAGGTTATGAAAAAGCCGCAACGAAGATTTGGACATCGTTAAGCTGGCTTAATTTTGGTCAGACTCTTATCTTTGGTATTGGAATGACGATCATGATGCTGATGTCAGCTTATGAAGTTTTTTATAAGACACAAACTTTAGGAGATTTTGTTTTTATTAATGCGCTTTTAATGCAACTTTCTATTCCACTAAATTTTATTGGTTCAATGTATCGTGATATTCGACAAGGTTTAACGGATATTGAAGCAATGTTTGATCTTTTAGATGTTCAGAAGGAGATCGTTGATAAATCGGATGCTAAACCGTTAGAGATAAGCGATGGGACCATTTGTTTTCATCAGGTAAAGTTTTCCTACGATTCGAGACGTCAGATTCTCAGAGATATTGATTTTGAAGTTCCGGGAGGAAAAACAGTCGCCATTGTTGGTCCATCTGGTGCCGGTAAATCCACTATTTCTCGGTTGCTTTTTCGGTTTTATGATGTTGATGCGGGCTCTATCACAATTGACGGGCAGGATATTCGTGACGTAACACAAAAGAGTTTGCGTGAAGCGATTGGCATGGTCCCACAAGATACGGTGTTATTTAATGATACAATTGCCTATAATATTTGCTATGGGCGTCCAAGTGCTACAGATGAAGAGATGCGCAAAGCTGCTGAAATGGCACAAATATCAAAATTTATTGAAATTTTACCGGAAGGTTTTCAGTCTATGGTAGGAGAGCGAGGTCTCAAATTATCAGGTGGTGAAAAACAACGCGTGGCTATTGCCCGGACACTTTTAAAAGCTCCCCCACTTCTTATTCTAGATGAAGCAACGGCGGCTCTTGATACGGCGACGGAACAGGAAATTCAACAAGCATTAGATATTGTAAGCCGTGGACGTACAACATTGATTATTGCTCACCGTCTTTCTACTGTTATCAATGCTGATGAAATTTTAGTTCTTAAAAGTGGTCGTATTATTGAAAATGGGACGCATACAGAGCTTTTACGCAAGAAAGGTCTCTATGCTTCAATGTGGAATAAGCAGCTTGAAGCAACGAAAGCTGAAGAAAAGTTACGTAAAATGCGTGAAGAAGATGAGATGAGTGTTGTTAATCGTAAAAAATAAATAGAGCAAAATGTAATCTATATCTTTATATGGAGTGATTGATTAAATACATAAAAAGACACAAGAGGAACAAAAAGATTTGTTGCTTGTTTAAGTTTACGATGAATAGGAAATTATATGAGTATTCTGCAATCTTTCCATAATAGCTTTGTATCGGTTCATAAAGAAGGCTATCCTTTTATTGTAGCGTTTTTTGTTATTTCGCTCATTCTTGGTTGGATATGGAGTCCGTTGTTTTGGTTTGGTCTCATTCTCACGGTGTGGTGTGTATACTTTTTCCGTGATCCAGATCGTGTGATCCCTTTGAATTCAAATTGGGTTATGTCGCCTGCAGATGGGCGTATTTCATTTGTGGAATCATGTGTTCCACCTGAAGAATTAGGATTAGGGAAAGATGAAATGATCCGTATTTCCATTTTTATGGATGTTTTTTCATGCCATATTAATCGTATTCCTATCAGTGGTACAGTAGAGTCTATCGTTTATCAGCCAGGTCGATTTACTAATGCTGACTTTGATAAAGCTAGTCAGTTTAATGAGCGTAATGGGATGGTAATTGATAGCAAACATGGTAAAATCGGTATCGTACAAATAGCGGGAATGGTTGCACGCCGGATTGTTTGCTGGTCAAAAGAAAATGATGCCGTTATGACTGGTGAGCGATTTGGATTGATTCGTTTTGGTTCTCGCCTTGATATTTATATACCAACTGAAATGAAAGTGCGTGTTGCAGTTGGACAGACAGCAATTGCTGGAGAAACAGTTTTGGGTTCTTTTGATGATAAGAGTGCCACAACGGATTTCAGATACGATTAGGACTCACAATGAAAAATTTTTCGCCATTTTCTTCATTCAATCCTGAGGGGCAGCATGATGAAGGTGCAAATCGGCGGCGTTCACCTACATCGATGCGGTATGTCATTCCTAATATCATTACTATTTTAGCAATTTGTGCAGGGATGAGCAGTATTCGTTTGGCTTTTGAACATCGCTATGAAGCTGCTATTTTAATGGTGCTTTTGGCCGCAGTTTTAGATGGTGCTGATGGTCGCATTGCCCGTTTAATAGATGGTAGTTCATCTTTTGGGGCACAGATGGATTCTCTTGCTGATGTTATAAATTTTGGTGTTACCCCTGCACTCATTGTTTATTCTTTTATCTTGAATCAAGCAAATCACATTGGTTGGGTTGCTGCTCTTGTTTATTGTGTTGCTTGTTGTTTGCGATTAGCACGTTTTAATGTGATGTTAGATAACCCCAATATACCTAAGTGGCAGAAAAGTTATTTTGTTGGTGTTCCAGCACCAGCAGGAGCATTATTACTTTTATTGCCTACCTATTTAGGCACTCTTGGTTTGGTTCCCAATTGGGGGTGGGCATTATTTTTTAGTCTTTATACTGTAATTATTGCTTTTCTTTTGATTAGTCGTTTACCGGTATGGAATGCAAAAACAATTGATCAAAATTTAAGGCGCGATATCGTTATACCGTGCATGTTGGTCATTGTTATTTATGTCGGTTTTCTTGCGACTTACACATGGGAAACTTTATTGATTACAGCTGTTAGCTATATTATTTTTCTCCCCTGTAGTTTTATCGCTTATAATAAACGTGCTACTTTAGAAGAGAAAAAGGCTGATGCTAAAGCTATCCAAGAATCATAAAGTGCTTCATGCTTCTGTCGAAGAGCACAGAAAAAAGAGAGAGTCAAACGATTTACTTCTCGTATGATGATCAATCAGGTATGTGATAATTTACAAACCGATTTTTATGGACATTAAAGAGTTTTCCAGTTTCCTTTAAATCAGGTGATAACAAATGTACGATCTTTTTTGCGACCTCTTGTGGTGAAGGCAGAGTTTGTGGATCTTCACCGGGCATAGCTTCAGCGCGCATGGCAGTGCGTGTGGCACCAGGGTTGACACAATTAATCTTAATAGGGGTTTGTTTGAGTTCTTCTGCCCAACAGCGGGCAATCACCTCTAAAGCCGCTTTAGAGGCTGCATAAGCTCCCCAGAAAGGGCGCGCAGCATGCGCAACGCTTGAGGATAACAGGATGGCTCGTCCTGCATCAGATTCACGTAATAAAGGCTCAACGGCTTTCATTAAGCGCCATTGGCTGAAAAGATTTATTTGAAAAACATCTTCAAATACCGTGTTTTCTATATGCGCTATTGGTGAGAGTGTTCCAAGAATTCCTGCGTTTGCAACGATAATATCAAGTTTTTTCCAGCGTTTGGCAATTGAGATAGCAAGAGTATCGATGTTTTCCATATGATGCAAGTCAAGGGGAACAAGGGTTGCATGAGCTCCTTTTTCTCGGATTTGATTATCTAATTCAGTAAGTCCACTGACTGTTCGTGCAAGAGCAATAATATGAGCCCCGCGTGCAGCAAGCTCGAGTGCCAAATAATAGCCAATCCCTCTTGATGCGCCAGTAACAAGTGCCACACGCCCATGGAGACTAAAATCACATTTTGCCATCATTAATCTCTTGTTTTAAGAACAGATGATTGATGAATTTTGGAGAGATTTTCTTGATCAACCAGATGCGTAGGATAATATCCAGTAAAATAATGGTCAGTAAATTGTGGATCGGCGTTATTCCGTTTTTCCCCTGCTACAGCAAGATATAATCCATCCGTTGAAAGAAATTCTAATGAATCCGCTCCAATAAAATCACACATAGATTTTAAATCTGGATATTGATTTGCTAAAAGATTTTCAGCTTTAGGTGTATCAATACCATAAAAGTCAGGATAAAAAATCATAGGGCTAGAAATGCGCATATGAACTTCTTTTGCTCCTGCATCGCGAAGCATTCGTACAATTTTAAGGGATGTTGTTCCACGTACAATAGAGTCATCAACCAGAATAACACGTTTTCCTTCAATCACAGGACGGTTTGCCGAATGTTTTA
The DNA here is from genome assembly GCF_042195375.1 of Bartonella sp. CL100XZDX. Taxonomy (NCBI): domain Bacteria; kingdom Pseudomonadati; phylum Pseudomonadota; class Alphaproteobacteria; order Hyphomicrobiales; family Bartonellaceae; genus Bartonella; species Bartonella sp. CL100XZDX. Next base: position 70,773 of record NZ_JBHIOH010000049.1, read on the forward strand.
ACTTGACGCCAAAAGCGCGAATTTGTTGTGTTGGTTCGATAAAAGTGCGGCCAACATAGTGATTACGAATAATACCAAGCTCGAAGGGAATTCCAATTTCTTGTGCATAGCCAATTGCGGCAGGCGTTCCTCCATCAGGAACAGGAACCACAACATCACCCTCACAAGGGGCTTCCTGTGCTAAATGGATTCCCATATTTTTGCGTGTTGTATAAACACTACGTCCTCCAACGATTGAGTCTGGGCGGGCAAAATAAACATATTCAAACAAGCAAAGTTTTTCTGGTTTTGTATTTTCTGGTTTTATAATTTTTTTCGTAATTTCCCCATTTTTTTGTATTTCACATATGATGATCTCTCCATTTTTAACATCACGGACATATTTTGCTCCAATAATATCAAGAGCACAAGTTTCAGAACAAAAGATAGGCTTACCATCAAGTTCCCCCATCACGAGAGGTCTAATTCCTGTTGGATCGCGTGCCGCAATAAGCTTTGTACGTGTGAGCGCTAACATAGCATACCCACCTTCTACTTGCCGAATCGCATCAACAAAACGATCAGAGGACGATTCATAACGTGAGCGGGCAATAAGATGGAGAAAAACTTCTGAATCTGACGTTGATTGACAGATAGCACCAGAAGCGATGAGTTCACGGCGTAATGTGAGACCATTGGTAAGATTACCATTATGTGCAATAGCAATACCTCCAACTTTCAATTCAGCAAAAAGGGGTTGAACATTGCGTAATGCCACTTCTCCAGTTGTTGAATAACGGGTATGTCCAATAGCACGATTTCCTGGTAAGCGCGCAAGTGTTGCAGGGTTTGTATAGTGATCACCAACAAGACCTAAATGCTTTTCTTGATGAAATATTTTATTGTGGTAAGAAACAATCCCAGCTGCTTCTTGCCCACGATGCTGAAGTGCGTGGAGTCCAAGAGCTGTTAATGTTGCGGCATCTTCATGCCCAAGAATACCAAAAACTCCACATTCTTCATGAAGGGTATCATCATCTAATGAAAACTCTTGACAGAAAACATCGCTTTTTATCATCATATTCTTTCAGTTGTGATATGGAGGAATCATTAATATCACATTTTACATCATTTAGTTCTCTTTCCTCATGAAAAACTATTCTCTATTTTTTAAAATTATCTTTTCATGAGAGTGTTGCTCATACGTATGTTTATTGCTGTCTTTAAACAAATTTTCAGCCTTTTCGAGAACAGATCCAATATCTTTTGGGAGTATTTCCCAAACTTTTTGTCCCAATGAATCTAAAATGGGCCTTGTTTTTGCATTTTTTAACCAATTCGCTTGAAGCTCGGGTTTAATCAGTGCATTAATCAGCAACATACCGATGACCATGATAAGTAAACCACGAAGTGCTCCAAAAATAAAACCAATAGCACGGTCAAGGATACCAATTCGACTATCAATAATAAAATCAGAGATCTTCATTGTAATAATTGAAGTAATAATGAGAACAATAATAAAAATTGTGACCAATGTTGTGATCAATGCAATCATTTTATTAGAGAGATATTGTTCAAAGAAAGGTAAGACAGGTTTGAATAAAAACAGTGTCGTAACAGCTGCAACTGCCCAAGAAATCAACGATAACACTTCACGTGAAAATCCTCGAAGCATAGCAAGAAAAGCGGACAACAGGATGATTACTACGACAATTCCATCAAGGATTGTTATGATCATTTGTTTGTTCCTTATACATAAAGTTGCGTTCTTTTAAGTCTGTGTGCAAATATATTTTTTGTTATGCCATTTTTTGTTCTTATAGCAAGGATCTTTTGTATGTTATAGAGTTTTTTCTATATTATCATATCTGTGGTGCAGATCATTTTTTACTTACGGTAAGAGTAGCAACGAGTTCGGGAAGGTCGGAGAAAGTTTTTTGTTTAAAGTTGAGCGACTTCATCATTTCGGTTGTTGTTGTGGGATGAAAGGCTCCTTGAAAGCCGAGTTTTTTGGCTTCATTTATGCGCTGTGCTGAATGTGCAACAGCGCGGGTAGCTCCTGAAAGACTGACTTCACCAAAATAGACATAATCCGTTGGCAATGCGATATTGGCAAGAGAAGATACCAAAGCAGCGGCTACAGCTAAATCAGCAGCGGGTTCTGATATGCGATAGCCACCTGCCACGTTCAGATAGACATCATGCTGTCCAAAACGAATGCCACAATGGGCTTCTAAAACGGCAAGAATCATAGAAAGACGATTTCCATCCCATCCGACAACCGCACGTCTTGGTGTCCCAAGGGAAGAAGGAGCAACAAGCGCTTGAATTTCTACGAGTATCGGGCGTGTTCCTTCCATACCGGCGAAAACAGCAGCGCCTGGGGCTTTTTCATTACGTTCTCCTAAAAACAATTCGGATGGATTTATCACTTCGCGTAATCCTTTATCAGACATTTCAAAGACACCAATTTCATCTGTTGGTCCGAAGCGATTTTTTACAGTTCTAAGAATGCGATAATGATGTCCTCCTTCACCCTCAAAATAGAGAACGCCATCAACCATATGTTCAACGACCCGAGGACCAGCAATTTGTCCATCTTTTGTAACATGCCCAACAAGAACAACGGCGGCTCCTGTTTTCTTGGCAAAGCGGATCATTGCCTGAGCACCGATACGTACTTGTGTGACAGTGCCAGGTGCTGAATCTGCTGTATCTGACCATAGGGTTTGAATCGAATCGATAATCACCATATCAAGGTTTTTATGTTCGCTTAAGGTTGCCAGAATATCTTCAACATTGGTTTCAGCAGCAAGTTTCACCTCTGTATTGTTAGCTTCAAGCCTTTGTGCGCGCAGACAAATTTGCGCAATAGCCTCTTCACCTGAAACATAGATGACATTATATCCTTTACGTGATAAAGCAGCAGCTGTTTGTGTCAGCAATGTTGATTTACCAATACCCGGATCACCTCCAACAAGGAGTGCCGATCCACGGACAAAGCCCCCACCGGTAACACGATCAAGTTCCGCAATACCAGAATAAATACGTGGAGCATCTTGGATATCTCCAGAAAGAGATGTAAGGGCAACGATGCGTCCTTTACGCGTATTCTGCTTAGGACCACTTCCTATGCCGCCATTTATATTTTCTTCGATAAGGGAATTCCATTCTCCACAAGCACTACATTTTCCCGCCCAACGAGAATGGACAGTTCCACAATTTTGACAGATAAATTGAATACGATTACGCACCATGTTGATTTAACCAATTTGCTCTGGAAGATAATCAATATCTTCTAGGTTACTGAATCGTGTGAAAGAAGACTGAAAGGCAAGGGGCACGATTCCTGTCGGTCCATGACGTTGTTTTGCAACAATAACATCAGCTTTTCCAAAAGCTTTGTCCATTATTTCTTGCCATTTTGTATGTTCCAAGCTACCTAACTTTGGTTCTTCATTTTTGAGGTAATATTCTTCACGATAGACAAATAAAACGATGTCGGCATCTTGCTCAATAGAACCAAATCCACCTAAATCTAAAAGTTTTGGGCGTTTATCTGTTCTGTTTTCAACTTGATGTGAAAGTTGTGAAAGAGCAATAATAGGGATATTTAATTCTTTAGCTAAGGCTTTTAATTCTGCAGTGATTTCTTGAATACGATATTCAGATGTGTATTTTAAATCACTTGTCATGAGTTGGATATAATCAATAATTAAGACGTTCAAACCATGTTTTTGCTTGAGACGCCGAGCACGGGCAGCCAGTTGTGAAACTGATATTCCTCCATTTTGATCAATATAAAGGGGTGCCTTTTGGAGCTGATTTACCGTACGAATAATTTTTGAAAATTGTTCATCTGAGATATGACCACGTCGAATATCAGAAGAAGAGACTTCCGTTTGTTCAGAAATAATACGTGTTGCAAGCTGCTCTGAGGACATTTCAAGTGAGAAGAATCCTACAACACCGCCTTCATTTTCTTGGATATTACCATTATGATTATAAGCATTGGCAATATTAAAGGCAATATTGGTAGCAAGTGAAGTTTTACCCATACCAGGGCGCCCCGCAAGGATAATTAAGTCGGATGGTTGTAATCCTCCCATTTTTTCATCAAGTGTTTGAATATGAGTCGCTATCCCTGATATTTGCGAAGAGCGCTTTTTTGCAGCACTTGCTATATCAACAACTCTTTTGATAGCTTCATCAAGACTGTCAAATCTACTATTGCAGTCGTCTTTTTTTTCTAGCATAATTATACACTTTCCTTTTGTTAGATATCAGTTTTTATGCAATTTTATATCAAGAATATTTTGCATGTTGTAGAATTTTCTCTGTGCTGTAGTATTTAAAACACTGCTTGTTTTTTTATATTGCGGTGATTAGGGTAATTTTTCAGATAGATTAGAAAATATTTTTGTTAAAAGGTTAGAGATTGTCCAATAAAGAGGAAATTTTCTGATATTCTACATAATAGTCAGCCTTGCACAACAGCAGCAATTACTTTTGGATTTAAAAACAAGAAAATGAGTATCTTGTGAGAAGGAGTTTTTTTTAAAAAGGAACAATATAGAAAGATTTAGATTAGCTATAGATTTTGGATATATGTATCCTACTTGCAACACTAAAAGATGTATTATCTTCTCATATTATTAAGATTAATATTGTTCAAGAGCTTTTTAGATAGCAAATAATGACGGCCAAAATCATCGAAAAATAACTTTTATAAAAAAATTCCATTCTTCACAGGCGCTACATTTCCCAGCCCAACGAGAATGGACAGTTCCACAATTTTGACAGATAAATTGAATACGATTACGTACCATGTTGATTTAACCAATTTGCTCTGGAAGATAATTGCTATCGGCAAGATCACTGAATCGTGTGAAATCAGATTGAAAGGCAAGGGGCACGATTCCTGTCGGCCCATGGCGCTGTTTTGCAATAATAACATCAGCTTTTCCAAAAGCTTTGTCCATTATTTCTTGCCATTTTGTATGTTCCAAGCTACCTAACTTTGGTTCTTCATTTTTGAGATAGTATTCTTCGCGATAGACAAAAAGAACGATGTCTGCATCTTGCTCAATTGAACCAGATTCACGTAAATCTGAGAGCTGTGGACGTTTATCTGTTCTATTTTCTACTTGACGTGAAAGTTGAGAGAGAGCGATAATAGGAATATTCAATTCTTTCGCTAATGCTTTTAATCCTGTGGTAATTTCTGTGATCTCTTGGACACGATTTTCTGATGAACGCTTTGAACTGCTTGTCATGAGTTGGATATAGTCAATAAACAAGATATCTAAACCATGTTGCCGCTTGAGACGCCGCGCACGAGCAGCTAATTGCGTAATTGATATTCCCCCAGTTTGATCAATATAAAGTGGTGCCTTTTGTAGTTGGTTCACCGCACGAATAATTTTTGAAAATTGTTCATCTGAAATATTACCACGCCGAATATCAGAAGAAGAGACTTCTGTTTGTTCAGAAATAATACGGGTTGCAAGCTGTTCGGATGACATCTCAAGTGAGAAGAAACCAACAATGCCGCCTTCATTTTCTTGGATATTGGCATTACGATTATAAGCATTAGCAATATTAAAGGCAATATTGGTAGCCAGTGAGGTTTTACCCATACCAGGGCGCCCCGCAAGGATAATTAAGTCAGATGCTTGTAATCCTCCCATTTTTTCATCAAGTGTTTTAATATGGGTGGCTATCCCTGATAATTGTGAAGAGCGCTTTTTCGCAGCACTTGCCATATCGATAGCTTTTTTAATAGCCTCATTAAAATTTTCAAATCCACCTCCATATTTCCCTTTTTCTGCTAGCTCAAATAACTGATTTTCAACAGTTTCAATTTGTTGGGTAGGCGTGAGTTCTACAGGAGCATCAAAGGCTGTATTGACAACTTGAGTTCCAAGGTTAATCAAAGATCGTCGGATAAAAAGATCGTAAATGACGCGTCCATAATCTTCAGCGTTAATAATAGTGACTGCCTCTGTGGCTAAGCGAACAACATATTGGTATACAGTAATATCTCCAATTTTTTCTTCCATTTGGATATAGGGCTTGATTGTAACTGGATCTACACGTTTTCCTGTTTTAATAAGGTGAGATAAAACATGATAAATTTTTTGATGCAATGGTTCAAAAAAATGTTCTGGTTTTAGAAAATCTGAAACGCGGTCAAGAGAATCATTGTTGATAAAGATGGCACCAAGCAATGCCTGTTCAGCTTCAATATTATGCGGAAGTTGCCGAAAAGAAGGAGAATCCTCTTTCTTTGAAGAGCTGACATTAACAACGTTAGTTTCTTCCATAATATTTTTCCACTAAAATTCTAAGTCTAGCTACTTTAGGCGATAAATTGAAAATCGTATAATTAAAAGAATAGAGCGACAAATCTTCATTTTAAGTTAAAATTATATAATTTTTTAAAACTCTCTTTTCGTTCCTCATTTATCATTTGTGTATTATTTATATAACGTCTATCTATTTTATTTTATAATATGTGATTTTAAAGTGGAAGTTTTGCTACTCTAAATTTAAGTATTTTTAAGTTACTTAACCTTAAAATTCCAATATCTGTGTAAGTAGAATTATTTTTTTATAACTGAAATTATTTCAGATCATGTGAGGATATAATCAATTTAACGCTCATACAAACTTTAGCCTTAAGGGTAGGACTTTAAATTATTTTTGCTTTATATGCTGGAAGACAAAAGACATTTCCTCTTAGTGATATTATCATTCTCGGCATATAATGCCTTTAAATAATATATTTCCAATTCTTTCATAAAAATTAGATTATTTATGTACGATAGCCATAAAATACTCACTTTTAAAGTGTGAGTATTTTATGAACAATATTTAAAATGGAATAAAAAATATAAAACACAAAGCAAAAATAGCAGTTAAGCTTCTTGATGAGAACTGTTTATATCGTTGTCATTAATTTCTTCTGCCAATAATTCTTCCTGACTTTCTTCTAATAATTCTTCTTGAATATTATATATTTCTTTAGCCGAAGTGAGAGTTTCACCTTCTGCTTGGCGTTGTGCTTCACTGGTAGAACGCGCAACGTTAATAATCACAGAAATTTGAACCTCTGGATGTAAGCTAAGAGTGATAGTGTGAAGACCGATCATTTTTATTGGATGATTAAGTTCGATTTGATTTCTTCCAATAGAAAAGCCTTCATCTGTTATGATTTCAGCAATATCACGTGTTGACACAGAACCATAAAGTTGTCCCGTTTCACCAGCAGAACGAACAACAATGAATGATTGTCCATCAAGTTTTTCAGCAATTTTTTGCGCTTCACTTTTGCGTTCAAGATTACGTGCTTCAAGTTGTGCACGTTGTACCTCAAAATGTTTTTTATTAGCTTCATTTGCGCGTAAAGCTTTACCTTGAGGCAAGAGAAAATTACGCGCATAACCATCTTTAACTGAGACAATATCACCCATCTGACCAAGACGAGGAATGCGCTCAAGTAAAATAATATCCATAGTTTTTCCTTTCGAACAAATAAATTTAGTGGAGTTTTTTGCGTGATTGAAAATTGTATTGAATAGCAGCCCAAATTCCCATCAAAAGCATCATGAAAACAATAGGTGGAGTAAAAACGACTGTAAAAATAGCAATATAAACAAGAGAAAGTATAATAATTCGACCGTTTACCCCTTTTGTAATATTGTGAAGATATGCTAGACCGCTAATTAATATAATGACAATGTATGCAGTGCTAAAGACACGGGTACTCAAGTTAAGAGAAGCGCTCAGCTCAATCATCGATGCTATGCAAACAATAATGAAAATAATAATTCCAGAAATTGGAAGGCGGAGAGTTTGGCTCCAATCATCACGGGGTCTTTTCAGCCATTTCATATGTTGTGCTGCTATCATGGAAAAGTAAAGGTTACCAATGAGAAAAACCAAACTATAAATAGTCAAAGAAAAAGCAGTAAAAGTTGCTGTATGCGTCATTAAAAGCTCACTAAAAGCGCGTATATCGGCTTCTTTTATTGACTGTGATTGTTGCAGAGTTTGTGCTATGTTTTCGGTGATTTTTTTTGCAATGACGGGTGTGGATGGACGGGTTTGAACATAGAGCCCAATGAAAGTTGCTATAAGAGCGATAAAATTAGTTAAATGAAAAATAACCGATGATAATGGATACCATATCAGTTCGTTTTCTTTTTGCGCTAGTCGTGCAAGCCCAAGAAGCCAAGAAGCATAGACAGCAGGAAGGAAAAATAAGAACATAGAGCCAAGAGCAATATAGGTATTAGTGGTTATGATAAGAACAACAGTGGCACTTATGAGGGCGATGAGACTGGCTAATGTTCCTTGACCGAACGCAACAATAAAAATTGGCAATGAAAGAAAGCAGCCAAGAAGAAGAGAAAAAAAGGGCGCGATATTTGCAACACTGATGATTGCCATTCCTATCACAACAGCAAATAATCCTGCCAAAATACCGGTTAATATCTCATAAGTACGATTTTTTTTCATTTGTTGCTGTCCTGCTTTCTGCAGTTAGAGGCGTGTCAATACCCCAACTTTGACATTTAATAGCTTAACATAGGATACAACAAGCTATTTTTAACCATATAAGAAAAGCAACTGGAGAAACTCTCCAGTTGCATAGCGTATTGATCGCTTACTTTATAACGTACGGAAGTAAGCCTAAAAAGCGAGCACGTTTGATAGCATTAGCTAATTCACGCTGTTTTTTCTGACTAACAGCAGTAATCCGTGAAGGAACAATTTTCCCACGTTCGGAAATATAACGTTGTAACAACTTGATGTCTTTATAATCAATTTGGGGAGCATTGGTCCCTGAAAAAGGACATGTTTTACGACGACGATGAAAGGGGCGACGTGCAGAGTTTTGATTAGTATCAGTCATCATTCTACCTCTTCTATAGCATTTTCACGTTGACGACGCGGAAAACGAGGACGCTCTTCATCGTGTCCAATGTGACTATTGCGATTAAGGTGTGAGAGCATAGCAGATTTTTCTTTTTCGTGTTTTTCTACGCGAATGGTCATATAACGCAAAATATCTTCATTGATGCGCATCTGACGCTCCACTTCAGCAATTGCTGAAGCTGGTGCATCAATATTGACCAAGACATAATAAGCTTTACGGTTTTTACGAATACGGTAAGCAAGAGGACGAAGTCCCCAATTTTCTATACGCCCAACTTTTCCACCATACGCTTCAATGACACCTTTGTAGAGACTCAAAAGTTCATCAACTTGCTGCGGTGCGATGTCTTGTCGGGCAAGGAACATATGTTCATAAAGAGCCATTGTTTTGCCTTTCTTCAATTAAATTTCACCGGCTTTAGCGCAAAGCCTCTGCGACTTGTCTTTTTTGGAAATCCAAAGAAGAAAGGACGCGTTTACAATTCGAGACATCTCAGAGCGGAGACACGGGAGGCCGGAAACATTGTATTTCCTACTGATATTTTACAGCCCTCCGTTCAACCTCCAGCTAAAGTGCCGGCAACGAACATTTCACATTTACAGGTTATCTTTTAAAATAGCAAGTTTATGCACATAAAAAAAATTGATTTGTTAAATCTTGATATATTTCCTTCTTCTACAAAAAGATAATACTGTAATATAAAGGTAAAGGAGGGAAAAATGGACTTTTTAAACCAGATTGATGTTACACTTTTTGAAATGTTTGTCGGCAATCATCACGCTTGGTCGATTGTAGTTTTGTTTAGTATTTTTTGTGCAAAGTTTTTAATTTATATTATTCCTCTCCATCTTTGTGCGTTGTGGTTTTGTGGTGGGGAGAGGGAACGATGTGTCGTGCTAAGCATTTGCATGAGTATTTGTGCGGCTCTTTTCATAGGTTATCTCATTTCTCTTTTTTATTTTCATCCTCGCCCATTCGTGGTAGGGCTGACGACACCGCTTATTCAACATCGTGCGACAGCTTCTTTTCCTAGTAATCATGCCTTGACCATTGCATCTTATGCAGCTAACTTTTATTTTTACCGATACAAAGTTGCTTTTAAATTTGCTTCGGTATTTTTATGTTTGATCTGTTGGGCGCGCATCTTTGTGGGTGTACATTATCCCTTTGATATTTTAGCAGGTGCAATTTTAGGAAGTCTCATAAGTTTGGGTGTTATTCAGTTTATAGCACCCTATTTCCCTAAGTTTTTATATCAAATTCCGCCCTTAAAATATAATTTTAAGTGTGGTATTCGTTTTAAATAAAGGGCTTTATCTTGATTTGTGCGGATGAATAAGGTCAAAAGAAAATAATTTAATTGTACAGTTTTAGGAGTTGATAAATGGGTGCAGCTTTTATTTTTCCAGGGCAGGGGAGTCAACTTGTTGGTATGGGAAAGGCGCTTACAGAGCAATTTATTGCCGCACGGATGGTTTTCGAGGAAGTTGATGATGCTTTGGGTGAGAAATTATCAAAGATCATTTTTGAAGGACCAGCAGATGTTTTAACGTTAACAGCAAATGCACAACCGGCATTAATGGCTGTATCTATGGCTGTCATTCGTGTGATGAAACAATTAGGGCTTCGTATAGAAGAAAAGGTAAGATTTGTTGCTGGTCATTCTTTAGGCGAATACTCGGCTCTTTGTGCTGCTGGTACATTTACTCTCACAGATACGGCAAGACTTTTGCGTATTCGTGGCAATGCTATGCAGGCTGCTGTTGCGGTTGGTGAAGGTTCTATGGCTGCATTAATTGGTTTAGAAGAGCACATTGTGGAAGAAATTTGTGAAACTGTTTCTGGAGAAGGATTATGTCAGATTGCTAATGATAATGGTGGTGGGCAAATTGTTATTTCCGGTAAAGCAAAAGCAGTTGAGGCAGCGGTAGAGATTGCATCAACAAAAGGTGCAAAACGTGCACTTCTTCTTCCTGTTTCTGCACCTTTTCATTCATCTTTAATGCAACCTGCTGCTGATGCCATGAAGAAAGCACTTTTGACTGTTAACAAAATGTCCCCTATTGTTCCTTTGATTGCCAATGTTTCTGTTGCACCTGAGAGCAATCCAGAGCGTATTACTACTCTTCTTGTCCAACAAGTGACTGGGAGGGTGCGATGGCGTGAAACAATAGAATGGATCGCCGCTAATGGAGTTGATACGCTTTTTGAAGTTGGTTCTGGAAAAGTATTAACAGGTTTAACGCGTCGTATTAACAAAGATATAAAGGGGGTAACCATTGGAACAGTTGATGAAATAGAATCAGCGCTAGGTATGCTCGGCGTTTAATCTATAAGGAGTTAAAAGATGTTTAGATTAACAGGACGTAAAGCTCTTGTAACGGGGGCTTCGGGAGGAATTGGTGAGGCAATTGCACGCTGCTTTCATGCACAAGGAGCCATTGTTGGACTTCATGGAACACGCGAAGAAAAGCTTAGAGAAGTGGCGGCAGAATTAGGGCAGAATGTTTTTGTATTTCCCGCTAATCTTTCTGAACGCCAATCGATTAAACAATTGGCTGAAGTTGCAGAAAGAGAAATGGATGGCGTCGATATTTTGGTTAACAATGCGGGAATCACTAGGGATGGTCTTTTTGTGCGTATGCAAGATAAAGACTGGGATGATGTTTTAGAAATTAACCTAACAGCTGCTTCTCTTTTGACGCGTGAATTAATACATTCTATGATGCGCCGCCGTTATGGAAGGATTATTAACATTACATCTGTTGTTGGTGTTGTGGGAAACCCTGGACAAACGAATTATTGTGCTGCAAAAGCAGGCTTGATAGGTTTTTCTAAAGCATTGGCACAAGAAATTGCTTCGCGAAACATCACTGTCAATTGTATTGCTCCAGGATTTATTAAATCCGCAATGACAGACAAGCTTAATGAAAAGCAAAAAGAAGCCATTATGGCTGCGATTCCGATGAAGCGTATGGGAAATGGGCAAGAAATAGCCGCTGCTGCTGTTTATTTAGCAAGCGATGAAGCTGCCTATACGACAGGTCAAACACTCCATATCAATGGTGGAATGGCAATGATTTGAGTATTTATTTTATTCCACATTGATTTATGAGTTGTATTATTTTAGATAGTAACGATTGAAATGGATAGATGCATCTATTTCTTTAATATGGTCGTTGATCAATTGATGTCGGAATGTCAGATTGGTTCATTTTGTAGGGGATATCCACAGGATATTTTAAATCATTACTAAAATCTTTTAAAGTAATGCATCTATTGCTTGATTAGATGAACCGATATAGTTAACCAAATTATAGTAAAATATAAATTCGAGGATTTCAACATGAGTGATACAGTAGAGCGCGTTAAGAAAATTATCGTGGAACATCTTGGGGTTAATGCTGATAAAGTTGTAGAAAATGCAAGCTTTATCGATGATCTAGGGGCTGATAGCCTTGATACGGTTGAACTCGTTATGGCTTTTGAAGAAGAGTTTGGGGTAGAAATTCCAGATGAAGCTGCTGAAACGATTTTCACAGTTGGCGATGCAGTCAAGTTCATTGATAAAGCTTCTGCGTGATTACTAAAGGGCAAAGGCATGAATTGCTTTTGCCTATATTCTTCGGAGCTCTTTTGAAAAGAGAGCTTTGAGAGGTGAAGTTTAGTTCAAGGTTAGAAGTTATGAGACGTGTTGTTGTTACTGGTTTAGGGTTGGTATCTCCATTAGCTGGTAATACTGAATATAGTTGGAAACGACTTCTTGAAGGAAGAAGTGGTGTCCGACGTATCACAGAGTTTGATGTGTCAGATTTGCCATGCCAGATTGCTGCGCGTATCCCCTTAGGCGATGGAACAGAGGGGACTTATAATGCTGATTTGTATATGGAACCTAAAGAGCAACGTAAAGTTGATGCATTTATTGTTTATGCAATGGCTGCTGCTAACCAAGCGCTTGCAGATGCCGAATGGTTTCCTAAGAGTGATGAAGATCAGATTTGTACAGGTGTGTTAATTGGTTCGGGAATTGGGGGAGTTGAGGGTATTGTTGAAGCTGGTTATACGCTTCGTGATAAGGGCCCACGTCGTGTTTCTCCTTTTTTTATTCCAGGTCGTTTGATTAATCTTGCTTCTGGTTATGTGTCTATTCAATATGGTTTACGGGGGCCTAATCATTCTGTTGTAACGGCTTGTTCAACAGGGGCGCATGCGATTGGTGATGCGGCACGTTTGATTATGTTTGGTGATGCAGATGTCATGGTGGCAGGGGGAACCGAATCTCCAATAAATCGGATATCTCTTGCAGGTTTTGCAGCTTGTAGAGCTCTTTCCACTTGTCGCAATGATGATCCTGAACGGGCGTCACGTCCTTATGATACTGATCGTGATGGTTTTGTGATGGGGGAAGGAGCGGCAGTTGTTGTTTTAGAAGAGCTGGAACATGCCAAAAAACGAGGAGCGCGTATTTATGCTGAGGTTATTGGCTATGGTTTATCTGGTGACGCTTACCACATTACAGCGCCTTCAGAAAGTGGTGAAGGGGCTCAGCGTAGTATGATAGCTGCTCTTAAGCGTGCACAAGTGAATGTGAGTGAACTTGATTATATTAATGCTCATGGTACATCTACGATGGCTGATTCCATAGAGCTAGCGGCTGTTGAGCGTGTTTTAGGGAGTTATGCACCACAAGTTTCTATGTCATCAACGAAATCATCTATCGGGCATTTACTTGGTGCAGCCGGTGCTGCTGAGGCTATTTTTTCTATTTTAGCTATACGGGATAATATAGCCCCAGCGACACTTAATCTTGACAATCCATCGATTGAAACGAAAATCGATCTTGTACCACACAAACCGCGTGAACGAAAGATTGATACGATTCTTTCTAATTCTTTTGGATTTGGTGGGACAAATGCATCGTTGGTGATGCGACGTTTTAGGGGATAATAAGTATTTTTATTTAATTTTTGCTTTTGAGTTTTCTACTTTATTATAAGGTGAATGAGAAATTATAATATTATCCTTAATCGCTATTGAGGGGTTATGTCCGATGTGAAAAATGGAAATCATTAAAGGACGTAAGTGATTCCTCTTCGAATCATTTAGCAGATAGTTATGACATGTTAATACATAAAAAACGAAAGAAATCATCTATCGTCCGTAATCCGTTGGTCATTCTCGGTCATTTTTTTCTTATGCTGATTGTGATTATTCTTTTTGCCATAAGTATTCCTCTTTATATTGGAAAAAGTATTTTTGAAGAAAAGGGAAAAATTGAGGAAGAACAAATTGTTCTTATCCATCCTGGTACCGGAATTCGTGAAATTGCTTCATTGCTAGAAAAACGTGGTTTCATTCGATCATCAGATATTTTTGTTTATGGGGTTGGTTATCACCAAAAAACAACGCATCTGAAGGCTGGTGAATATTTAATTCCAGCTCATGCTTCGATGCAGGATATTATGGATATTCTTGTGAAAGGAAAATCTATAGAGTATACATTTACAGTACCTGAAGGTTTAACGGTTCAGCAAGTTTTTGATCGATTAGCTGCGAATGAAATTTTGATTGGAGACCTTCCAAAAATTTTGCCTCCAGAAGGTTATTTAATGACGGATACTGTTCGTTTTATTCGGGGAACAACGCGTAAAGAGATTGTAAACAGGTTGCGTGAAGGACAGACAAAATTAATTCATGCTATATGGGCTACGCGTTCACCTGATTTACCCATTAAATCAATTGATGAATTTGTTATATTAGCCTCAATTGTTGAGAAAGAAACGGGAATTGCAGCAGAAAGACCAATGGTTGCTGCGGTATTTTATAACCGCCTTACAAAGCATATGCGTCTTCAATCGGATCCAACAGTAATTTATGGTCTCTTCGGAGGAAAAGGAAAACCATCCGGTCGTGCAATTTATCGTTCAGATCTTGAGAAGGAAACACCATATAATACTTATAAAATTAATGGTTTGCCCCCAACGGCTATTGCAAATCCAGGTCGGGATTCTTTAAAAGCGGTGGCACATCCACCAAGCAGTGATGCACTTTATTTTGTTGCTGATGGTTCAGGAGGGCATGTTTTTTCTCGAACTTTAGAGGAACATAATATGAATGTTCGCAAGTGGCGAGAATTAAAGGCAAAACATTGAATTTATAGTGATAACACATCTTTTTGCATCGTAAATGAGAATCCCATATATAGTAAAATTTTTCTATTTAAACTTTTTATGAGAATGATAAAAAATCATTTTCTTGTCTGTCACAAGTGGGATTGGCGTATGGATAAAAATATTTAAGAAAGAAGTGAATATACTGCTAATACCTTATCTCAAAAAAGAGCAAAATAACATTGAGAATTGCTAAGAAAACACATTGATTAGGGGAGAGGTTGAGATAATGTATAATTCAAATTTTGGAGAAACATTTATGAACAAAGTAGAGTGATGTAATGACAGTCTTTGAAAGTAAATTGAGTGCTATAAAAATAAATCAACGCCGCGGTTTTTTATTTATTCTCTCTTCACCTTCAGGTGCTGGTAAATCAACAATTTCTCGATTACTTCTAAAAGATGGACAATTAGAGCTTTCCGTAAGTATGACCACAAGGAAAAGGCGTCCTAGTGAAGTAGATGGGCTACATTATCACTTTATTTCAAAGGAAGAGTTTGAATATAAGCGTGATAGAGATGAATTTATTGAATGGGCAGAAGTTCACGGAAATTATTATGGCACTTTGCGTGAAACTGTTGAAAACGCATTGAATGCTGGCCATGATATGTTATTTGATATTGATTATCAAGGTACCGAGCAGCTGCAAAAAAAGATGCTAGGAGACACTGTATCTGTTTTTATCCTTCCACCATCAATGAAAGAGCTTGTTTCGCGTTTACATCGTCGAGCAGAAGATAGTCAAGATATCATCAATTTGCGATTGGAAAATGCACGAACGGAGTTAAAGCATTGGCGTTCTTATGATTATGTTGTGATTAACAAAGATTTAGATCAGTCTTTATCTTTTATTAAATCAATTTATTTAGCTGAAACCGTAAAACGTGAGCGTTGTTCTTATCTTGGCTCTTTTGTTGATGGGCTTATTGCTGAAAAAATCGATAAATGTTGTGATTAAAAAGGTTTCATAACACAAAGTGCATTTTTTAGAGCACTAGATGCGCTAAAGTTACAAATTCAGAAACCGAGAGCGTTTCAGCACGGCGCATTCCATCAATTCCAGCGTTTTCTAATAGCACTTCACCTCCAAGTGTTTTGAGATTTTGACGAAGCATTTTTCGTCTTTGCCCAAAGGCGGTTTTTGTGACAAGGCTTAGTTTTTGTGCAGAGCAGGCAAGAGGTTGTGTTCGTGGAATAATATGAACAACGGAAGACGTTACTTTAGGTATTGGTATGAAGGCTTGAGGGGGTACATCGAAAGCAATTTTAGCAGTAGTACGCCAGCCAGTTAAGACACTAAGACGTCCATAATGAGTAGATTGAGGTTTAGCTGTAATCCGTTTGGCAACTTCACGTTGAAACATCAATGTCATTGATTCATAAAAAGGAGGCCATGGTTCAGTCAAAAGCCAATTTAATAAGAGTTTTGTCCCAATATTATAGGGAAGATTTGCAATAATACGAGGTTTTTCTGGGCTTGTTTCAAAGAGTTTTGAGAAGTCTTGCTTTAGTGCATCATTACAAATAACTTTTAATTTTTTAGGGTAGTGTTTTTCTATTTCTAAGAGAGCCGGTATGCAGCGCTCATCGCGTTCTATTGCTGTTACAATGGCACCCTTTGCTAGCAAGGCACGTGTGAGACCTCCAGGACCAGGACCAATTTCAAGAACAGGTTTTCCTTCTATATTGCCTGCTTGATGAGCAATTTTAGATGTTAAATTAAGATCAAAAAGAAAATTCTGCCCCAAAGATTTATGCGCTTGCAATCCATATATATCAATAACCTCACGCAGAGGAGGGAGATTATCTATTGGCATGGTATTAAACTATTTTTTGCAAGTTGATTTGCAAGTTTAAGAGCAGCAATAAAGCTTTCGGGAGAGGCTATCCCTTTATCAGCAATGTCAAAAGCAGTTCCGTGATCTGGAGACGTGCGAATAAAAGGTAGACCTAACGTGACATTAACAGTGCTGTCAAAGTCTAATGTCTTAACAGGGATAAGGGCTTGATCATGATACATACAAATGGCAACGTCATATGCCTTTCTTGCACATTCATGGAACATTGTGTCGGCAGGTAGCGGGCCTGCAATATTGAGTCCTTTCTTTTTAAGATATTCAATAGCAGGAGTGATAACTTCAATATCTTCTTTGCCCATTGCACCTCCTTCTCCAGCATGAGGATTAAGACCAGCAACAGCTAGTCGGGGTGACGTTATTTTAAACCGTGTTTTTAAGTCACATTCAGTAATAAGTACCGTTTGAATAATTAAATCACGGGTAAGCTGTGAAGGAACATTTTTAAATGGAATATGAACAGTTATTGGTACTGTTTTTAATCGAGGTCCTGCTAACATCATAACTGGATGATAGTATTTATGAAAAGCTTTATGGGCTAAATCAGCTAAAAATTCTGTATGACCTGGAAATTGAAAACCGGCATCATAAAGATTCTTTTTTGCAATAGGACAAGTGATAAGTGCACATGCATGGCCATTTTGAATCAATTGAACACAGCGTTTAATTGCTTCAATAATTCCAGCGGCATTATTCGATGAAGGTATACCTAATTGATCACTTTGTTTGTTTTTTAACGGTATGATAGGAAGAGCGTTTTGAAAATTTTTTGCAGGATTATTGCTTAAAACAGATTGCACCTCAACATCAATCTGTAAAAAACGAGCGCGCGAACGAATAACATCTGGATCAGCAAGAAGTACAAAAGGTGGAATTTGGCGCGTAACACGCAAATTCCACGCTTTTAATACTATTTCAGGACCAATACCGGCAGGATCACCACCACTAACAATAAGAGCAGCCATTATGAATTTTGAATGCGTGCCACTCGCCGCAGTTCTCCTAAATATTTGTCGCTTAATTCTTCAAGTTTTTGCGGGCTTCTTTTTTTACTATCTTGAAGAGAAAATATCAGTCGAGCGACATAATCATCAGAAACTCTTTTTATTTTGCAGACAGCAATTGCTTCAATTCCATCAGATGTTTCTTGTAATTTTGTCATTTTTCCAGCAGGCGTTTCAAGAATAGCTTGTTCCCATGCATTAGGAAGTTGTGGCTCCAGAAACTTTCCTAAGTGGCGGATAGTAACGTCTAAAATACCTCTTGCTTGATTGTGAGCATTGGCACATCCACGGAAATGTGCGCGAAAATTACTTGCTTCTCTTTGACGTCTTTCAAAGATCTCTGAACGACGATGCGCAGGAATGACAAAAACAATTCGCTGTAATGTATATTCGTTGGTTGAAGGTTTTACACCACCATTTTTTAATATTCTGCGTACAGCTTCTTGTTCGCTAATCATACCTGTTTCAGCTTGATAGCGTGCGCTAACAAGACGCCCCCATCCTATTTGTCCACGGATGTAATCTTTAAAGTGTTGCACTGTGATCTCAGTTTGGATCAGAATCTGGTTGAGCTGATCAATCGTCATATTATTTTGTGTCGCAAAATTCCCAAAAGCTCTATCAACTTCATCATTGCTTACTTCAATATTAAGACGTTTTATTTCAATATTTTTTAGCTTTTCGTCAATAAGCTCTTTTTTAGTCTGTGCCACCAAATTGCCTTGCTTTTGTTGTAATCTGAGAAAAGCAAGGCGTCTTTGTATATCATAATTTGTGATGGGGTTGCCATTAACTGTAACAACAATAGAAGTCTGCGCAAAGACTGTCGGAATCAAAAATCCATTTATTAACAGGCTACTTACGCTCAAAGACGCAATATAAAATAAAGCAAGAAAACGTTTTTTCAATTTATTCATGTAAATAGGCTTTCGCATTGTTTATTAATTCTCATCAACAACTTAAAATACACGCTTTCTTTCATAAAAACAATGATAAGTTAAATGACTGATACATTCCCTTTATAAATTAATCTATCTTTTTTCCGATATCTGCAATCGTACGCAATGAAAGAGAGAAATTAAAGTTTTGCAAGGGTGCTTTCCTGCCTGGATTCGTTACCTGTTGATAACCGAATGTTAACCCGAAACATTCATCCATATAACTCAAGCTAATTCCTCGCTTTATAAATGTACCAGATACTAAATCATAACCGGCGTTGCTATTAATGGACCAATAATCTGCCAATTTAAGTCCTGTTTGAAAAGAAATTTCTTGGCGCTCTTGAGAATATTCATAATCTGGTTGCTTTGCGATATAGGCATATTGTAGAGCTGCCCAAAAATTTTGCCATTTTTGTGATGCTTCGATTTCACTACGGCGGATTTTTCCTGTTTTTTTGTCAAAGCGTCCACGCGTTTCTAAGGAAAAACCACTTTTATGGGTTGTACCAAACATTGCAACATAGTCTGAACGTTTTGCCTCTAAGCTAGAATGAGTACCGACATTGATAAAGTCCTTTTCTGCAAAAGAATTCTTTCCTGCTAGATGAAAGGATTGTCCAATGAGACCATAAAGAGACCAATTATCATTAAGGCTTCCAGAATATCTTATACCTATATTGGCTCTTGTACCACCTTCTACACGATCATAACCAGAAAATTTGTCTCGTTGAAAGAGAGTGGTTGCATCAAAGACAAAGCTTTGAGCATCTTCATTAGGAATTTGTCCAATATATTGTTCATTATTGCGTATAAAAATTTGTGCAGTTGGTTCTATAATATGTGTAGAATGATCAGCTGTAATGAGGAAGGGATAGCGTAGTTCCAACCCTGCTGTTGCCATGCCACGAATTGCTGAACCATGAATTGCGGATAAGGCATTGTTTTCTATAGAATCTGTGTGATTTTCTCTTGCATTGGTTGTAATGATATCAGCTCGTAGAGAGAGAAGAGGGGTTAAGATGAGTCCGTTGTGCGTGTTGAAGCGCTTTTTCCACTGAAGCTCGTTTGTTAAACGCAAACTATTTCCAGCCATACCAGAAAGTTTTACTGTGTTGAGAGGGTTTCCGTTCTGGTCGGGTGAACTGAAGTCAGCATGGCGACGATAAACTGATTGCATATTACTATGGAAGGTAAGCTCTCCATTATAAATGGGTTCATCTGGTGTGAAAAAATAATCGATGCGTGGTAAGACCCACGCTTGCCGAGAGTGACGTTCATAATGAGGATCATTCAATATTGAATCTTGAACTTTAAAATGATAAAAACGCATATCAAAATAATTTTTTCCTGCAAGACCATTCAGATAGATCTGAGAAAGTTGTGTAGGATTGTTATAGTTTTCAAGTTTATAGGCACGACTAAAATGCCGATCTGATTGTGCAAGAATATCCCATCCATAAGTCCAGTGTGAATTAATACGAAAATCCCCCTTTGTCGCCAGCATATAACGGTTTTTATGTTGGGCATCAATCGTATCATTATCAAATCTATGCGGTTTCATTTGATATATATGAGCAAAGCGAATGTTATAACGTCCCGTTTTTAAACGCTGACGCCATTCCCCTTCGGTTAAAAGCCCTTGTTGGGTATAAACCGTAGAAGAAAGGGTAAAATCATAATGGGGGGCGAGATTCCAGAAATAAGAATTCTTTATCCCCATACCGAGATAATCAGTATAAAAAAAATGAGGAGTAAGCAGACCGCTAGCACGCCTAACAGTTGGATCATAGATCTCAAAATTTGGAAATTTTATAATCGGTACACCAAAAACTTCAAAACTGCTATTTTCAAACCGAATTTTTTTGATGTTATTATTCCATATGATCTTTCTTGCTTTAATTTTCCATAGGACTTCTCGATCTGGTTTATAAGAGCAAGGTTCACAGGCTGTATAGGTTGCATTTTCAAAGACTGTTATGTGGTTGTGTTTGCGTGTAGCATTTTGGGCTGAAAAGTGAACATTGTTGGCTGTATCAATACGTAAGGCGTTTACAAAACCCTCGCCAAGATCTTTGGTCATATCAATTTGGTTGGAATAAATTTTATTACCATCCTTTTGAGTAATTTCAACGTTCCCTTGTGCTATAAGCCGTCCTGTTTTTTGATTGTAAATAATTTTTTGAGCGACAACTTTATTGCCATCATATTCGATTTGAACATTACCGTGTGCAGAAACAGTGTTTTCATCACGATTGTAGATGAGTTCATCCGCAGAGAGCAAAAGAGGAGGTTCCGGATTTTGAATGCGACTTTGAGAAGGAGATAGAAGGCTTTGAGCGTGCGCACAATAAGACAAAGCACTTCCTAAAATAACCCCTATAACACTTTTAAAAGCGAGAGCACTTAATTTTGTTAAAATAGTTTTTTTAAGTGTTAATGCTTTCACTTAGCCATCCTCTTTATGAAGTAAAAAAGAGATTCCTAAGAATAACGCAATAACAACGGGTGTCCAAGCTGCAATAATTGGTGGAATATATCCAGCATTACCAAAAGCTTGAACAAGTACGGAAATAACATAAAGCATAAACCCAGCTATTACGCCACCAAGAATCAACATTCTAGATTGCTCAAAACGTGTAAAATTTAAAGATACAGTTGCTGCAATGAGGGTCATTGCCACAAGCAATGCCGGTAATGCAATCAAAGATTGAAAATACATATCAAAATTATTAGCAGAATAGCCAAATGAACGTGCAATCATAATTTTTTTTGGCAATTGGTAAAATGGAATAGTTGCGGGATTCACTAAACGTTCCGTTAAAAATTCAGGTTTTAGATTGGTTTTTATTTGCAACACGGTAAATTTTTCAGGAGGATGCCCTATTTTATAGATTGTTCCATTTGTTAATAGCCAAAATCCATTAGTCAAGGTTGCTTTTGGGGCGTTAATCCAATTTTTGACGGTTGCGTTGTCATTGTATTGTACAAAGGTTGCATCGAGAAGAGAAAGTCCTTGATCGGTGATAGATTTGGCACCAATGGTTGTTCTGCCTAAATTTGTACGTTGTGTTAACCAGTGGATACTTGTATTGTGAAGAGGTGTTAGTACATTGTGATTGCGCCATTCAGTCATCTTTTTTTCTGCTTGAGAAAATCCCCATGCAGCAAGTGGATTAATGAGAAGAATTGAAAATAATCCCAAAAGAAAAGCTCCAAAACAAGCTGGCATAAGAAATTGCCATGCAGAAACACCGATTGAACGAGTCACTACAAGTTCAAGTTTTTTGTTGAGCGAGATAAGCGTTGCCATTGCAGAAAAGAGTGCAATGAAAGGGATAAGTTGTTGCATGATAAAAGGGATGCGTAAAGCAGAGAGGAAAAATGCATCTTTTGCTGTATAATGCGGAAGGGAAGATAGCCTACCGGAATTCTCTGTGAAATCGATTAAAAGAGCAAGAACAAAAATGCTTCCCCAGAAATAACAAGTTATTTTAAGATACCGTATAAAAAAATATCGTCCAAGTGTCCACCCAATCATGATATTTTATCCGAGGAATCTTGAGATTTTCGCGGTTCAAATTTGTTCATTATTTTTTGAAAAGCGATTTGAAGTATCTCATTAACTTTTGTGGGAAGCCCAATTTTATGATTCGTTAAAAGCATAAAAAAGACAAATGCACTTGTTCCTATGGGTATAATATAAAGGAGAGGAACGTATGCAAGATCGCTTTTTGATTTTTCTGCGAAAAAATATCCTATCCAATACACCAGAAAAGAAAGGGCAATTGCCGAGAGATTTGCGGAATGACGAGCTTGTCGATGGGAGCGTACATCTCCTGCCGCTGCTAATGCAATAAGTGAAAAAACAATAGGGTAGAGCCATTGTGTTAATCTGCGGTGAAATTCAGCTTTATATTGGAGTGGTTTTCGTTGATAGTAGGGATCTTTTGGGTCAGGGTTTTGTAAATAAGAAAGAGACCGATCTTTTGGATAAAGAGTAGGTGTTTTATCACTGGGGATAAACTCTCCTAGGCTAAAAGTATATGAGCTAAATTGCACGATTGAAACACTGTTATTTTGATGATTGACTCTTTCTATTTCACCGTTATTGAGAACCAGAAAACTGCCGTTTTTATTGCTCACAATGGATGCGTCTGTTGCATAATAAAAAAGATCAGTCTTAGGATCACGCTGGTCGGCAATGAAAAGGCGTTCAAGTGTTCCGTTTGGATTTCGTTCGCCAATTTCTATGTAAAGGTTATTGGCGAGTTTTTGAAAGCTCCCTTCACTAATGAATAGATTAATAAGATCAAAATGAACGCTTGCTAGCATTTGTCGCATATGAAGACGCGCTTGAGGAACAACAAAATTAGCTATAGAAAAGGAGATACAGGATGCAACAATAGCAAGAAGAAGGATAGGTTTCCAAACAGTACTTTTAGGAAAACCAGAGGCATTGATGACAGCAAATTCTGAGTCTTGATGCATTGCTGAGAGGATGGTTGTAACTGCGATCACTAATGCAAATGGAATGACAAGAAAAATAACAGAAGGAACCAATGAAAGTGAAAATTGTAAGACTGTGAGGAGTGTTTGTTTACTTGTTGTGAGAAAGTTTATCCGTGCAAGAATTTGTATAGTCCAACTAACGCCCACTGCTGCAATCATGACAGAACTAAACAAAACAAGGACACGTTTCAGGATGTAGAACTCAATAATACGCATAAATTGGGGAAAATCCTCAGTCTTTAATTCGATAGCAAATATTTTTACTGCTTTCGGTTAAAATGTAATAAAGTTTGAAAAAATATCCTTTCATGAATTGGATATTTTTACCAAATAAATAATATAAAATTGCCTATGAGGTCCTCTTTAAATTTTCCGTACATTATATTTTATTTTCAACTATAGTCTACAAAGAATCTAGAAAATAACTTAAAAAACTTTTTTATTAACGTTGAAAATAAAAATTATTGTCTTTTAAAGACACGTGCAAAAAGATGATGCATCTCCATCAAAAAAGAGGGTTTATATCTTGAACCGTTTCCTTTGTATTAGAGATATAGAAGTTTTTTTAAAAAGATGTTAGCTTTTTTATAAAGAATGATGAAGGCTTAAGAGATTGGATATTTTATTCTATCATTTGACGCAGTCAACGCTGAAGGATATTTTGCCGACGCTTGTGGAGCGTGCATTGGCTCGTTTTGGTAAAGTAACAATACAATGTGTGAGTAAAGAACAACGCGATTCTATAGATATACATTTATGGGTTTATGCTGATGAATCATTTATTGGACATGGAACGGAGTGTGATCAATATTCAAACTTTCAGCCTGTATTTCTGACGACAGGACAAGAAAATCCGAATGATTCAAAGGTTCGTTTTCTCATAGAGGGAGCTGTTTGTTCGGATATTGATGCTTATCAACGGCTTGTCGTGATATTTGATGGTAGAAGTGAAGAGCAGTTGAATCTCGTTCGTGCACAATGGAAAAAATATAAAATGGAAAATCATAATTTAACGTATTGGCAACAGACTGAAGATCGTCGCTGGGAAAAACAGGTTTAATGCGTCTCGTATCTATTGTTCTGATTTTTATAGGATTACTGGGAATAGTAAATCCAGCACTTTTTGTTACGGAAGGCTCAGGGGGAGGGCGTTGGGTTTTTATTGTGATTTTTCTTTTAGGCATGCTAAAGATATGGCCTATAATTAAAAAAACGAAACGCCATGATGATGATTATTGATCGAATTTTGCTTATTTTATGGGCTGTGATGTTGTCCTTCTTTTGCGTGTCGTGGTTGGGGACAACGCATATCTTATCAAAAATGTTTGCTGTTGCTTATATGAGTAATATTGCAGATTTTTTATTTTTCTTTTTGAGTGCATTGTTTGCGGGAATATTGTGGTGGAAAATACCTCAACCCCTGTCTTTAAAAACAAAACTGGCAGCATTTTTGCCGCCAGTCCTTATTTTATTCTTCGTTATTATATTTTAGTTGGATATTTCATCATCTGTAAATCCGACGAAGCAAATCAGTGAAATAAAAGAAGCAAGAAGCAAATAATAACCGATATAAGATGTATCGAAATGTTGCACCAGATATTCTGCAATATAAGGCGCGAGAGAAGCTCCTATGATAGCAGATAAATTGAAAGTGATAGAAGAACCGGTATATCGAATTGCTGTTGGGTATGGTGAAGCCAAAACAGCACCAAGAGGACTGTATATCATTCCCATGAGAGACAAACCGATGACAGACATTGCAAGGACTCCTATAACTCCAGAATTTAAGAAATAAGGAATTGCGAAAGAATAAATACCGGTGATGATCGTAATCCAAATCATCAAAGTTCTACGTCTAATACGGTCAGCGAGTTTTCCAGTGATGACAGTAAAAATCCCACAAAAAATAGCACCGACAATTTCGATTTGAAGAGCTTGATGAAATGGCAATTGCAGATGGTTTGTTGAATAGCTTAACAAATATGTAGTAACCAAGTAAAACAAAACAAAAGTTGCCATACCAGAAAATACTCCAAGAAATAGGATTCGTGGACATTTTAAAAAGACATCTATGATAGGAACTTTGACATGTTCTTTACTTTCAAGAGTTTTTTTGAATTGAACAGTTTCATTAATTGAAAGACGGACCCATAATCCTATAATCATAAAAACAACTGAAGCAATAAAAGGAATACGCCATCCCCAAGCTAAAAGTTCCGCACGATCAAGGAAATGCAACAGAGCTAAATAAACAGCAATAGATAAAAACAAACCTATTGAAACGCCTAATTGGGGGAACATCGCATACCAGCCGCGCTTTTCTGGAGGGGCATTTTCTGTTGCGAGCAAAACAGCGCCTCCCCATTCTCCTCCTAATCCCATTCCCTGTCCAATACGGCACAAGGTTAAGAGGAAAGGGGCAAACCACCCTGCTATTTCATAAGTAGGAAGAAAACCAATAATGACTGTTGAAAGACCCATTGTGAGAAGAGAAGCAATAAGTGTTGCTTTTCTTCCAATTTTATCCCCAAAATGTCCAAAAACAACTGATCCAAAAGGGCGGGCAAAAAAGGCTGCTCCAAATATTAGGAAAGATTGTAAAATGGCAGTCTGATCATTTTGTGTTGGAAAAAACACATGAGGAAATATAAGAGCTGCGGCAGTGCCAAAGACATAGAAATCGAAGAATTCAATTGTTGGTCCAATAAGGCTTGCAAATAAAATTCGACGAGGGGAGTTTCTGTTGCTTGTAGCTTTCATTTCTGAGTTTATAGACATGAATAGAATGTCCCTTTCAGTATATGACAAATCAAATAACGAGTTAACTGACTATAACTATAGAAATTTCAAATCAGTGTCGAGTCAATATTATGACACTTCGTTATATATTAGAACAATGATTATGGACTGATGAGTATGAATAAGTGCTCTATATATTATCCAAAATGAATAAAATAAAGACGCTGCTTTAAATGCTGTAGAAGATGGCAATAGGTGGCTATAAACGCAGCTCTCATTCACATTGCTGTTTCCTTTAAAGTTTAATGCCATTTTTATCTATTAAGGGATCAATCTTATTCGTAGATCAGTATTTAGTGTCTCAAAATATTAAAAATATTTTTTATGGATGCAATTGCAACACTTTTAAAGTGTATCTAAAATAAATTAAATCTTTTAGTTGTGTATGCATTTTAAAACACAAGGTGTATATTTGATCTGTCAGAGCTTAATCCATCGTATGCTTTGCTATCTTAAAAGATATGAGGTTGAGCAATTACGTTGTGTTGTTTTGGTCTATGCACTTTTTTCTAAATGGGAGAATTTAAATTTGAAATTATGGAGTGTGAATAATGCACCGCAAAATGAAATTAAGTTTTTATGCATTAATGACCAGTGGTTTTTTTGTCAAGATTGCGAGTGCAGATGAAGTAGCTACACCAAGAGAAAAGTTATTAACACCAGTAAGTATCAGTGAACATCTAGAAGAGACAAGAAAGTTGTTATCGGAAGTGAGAGGATTAAAAGAAAAAAAGGGGGAATCAAAAAGGATAGAGAATAAACAGAGAGCAGAAGGAAGTAATCTTTCAGAAGAGGAAAGGAAGAGATTAGAAAAGCTATTCTTTGAAGTATTCACAAATTCAATAATAAGCGATGGTGCTGCGATCTATATTACTAACCGTGACTCTGAAGGTTCTGAAATAAATAGCTTTAACTATAAAGATGCAGCTTATTCCATTAATAATACGGTTCAGGAGGGTGGAAAACTTTACATTGATGCAGCAAGTGTTAGCAGGGATACGACAATTGAGCATGGTGGGATTGAGTTTGTCCAAAACTTGAGCATTTCAGAATATGCCGCTGTTAAAAAAGGTGGTACACAAATTGTTGAGAGTGGTGCAAATGCAGAAGGTACTAGAATTTATGGTGGCGAGCAGATTATTTTTGGTAAGGGAAGTCTTGGATCTGGTTTGTTGCGTAAAGATAAGGCAAGTAGTGCTTATAACACCGAAATTTATGCTGAAGATGGAATACTAGGACTACAAAGTGTCTATAGTGGGGGGATGGCTGTTGACACAAAGATTATGAGAGGCGGTGTCCAGAATCTTGATGGTGAAGAGAATTTTCATAACGGCTTCTCAGAAGATGCTGATACAGCCGATACAGAAGATGAAGATTTTACAATTAATGAGGGGGCTTTTGCACTGAGTAGCGAACTTTTTAAAAATGGTATGCAGAATATCTTTGCAGGAGGGAATGCGAGTGAAGTTACTTTATACGATAGAGCTATTCAGAATATATATGATTCTGGATATGCGGATAATCTAACTATTAATCATCAAGCAAGGTCATGGGGTTTTGCTGGTGCGATATTAGGTGAAAATACAAATGTTCATGATTTTGGTAGTCTTTATCTTTATGCTGGGAATGGTGAAGCTGTTACGGAAGTAGAAAATCTTAATTTAAATGGAGAAGATAGCAAACTATACATTATTGCGTCTGAAGATAACGGCAAAAAACCTGAGATTAATGTTAAGAATTTAAAAGGAAGTGGCAGAGTTATTTTTACGTCTTTAGGGACGAATAAGCTCTATTCTCAACTTAATATTGATGATCTTTCAGGTTCTTTACATTTCGATTTTAATGTCAATTTTGCCAAGCAGCTTAGTGATTATCTTGTGATTAAAAAAAGGGGCTCTGGTTCTCACACAATAAGTGTGGCTGATTCTGGGCGTGAAATTACAAATTCTTCTTACAAAAAGCTTAAATTAATTACTGATCGCAGCGGAAATGCCCATTTTACTCTGACAAACACTTTTGGTGAAAAAATCGGAACTGTTGATGCCGGAACCTATCGGTACAGTTTGAGACATAGAAACAATAAGGGTACTGGTAAAATTTGGTACTTAGATGCAAACCACACCATTGATGAGACAACTTCTCAAGTTTTTGATAGTGTATTGAAACCATATACTGGTTCATCAAGTGATTTACTTACAGAACTCACAATTGATCAAGGAACAACTGTTTCTATTGCAGATCCTAGCTTTGACACGAGTAGCAAGGAAGTTGATAGCAATGGAGAAACTTCAATTAGTAATACAGTTAAAGATGGTGGAAAGCTTTCCGTTTATAGCGGTGGTTTTAGCTTGTATACGACAATTCAAAGAGGTGGCACTGAGCTTATTAAAACACAGGGTCTTTCACAGGATACTATTGTTCATAAAGGTGGGCAACAAAAGGTTGAAGATGGGGGAAAAGCTGAAGGGGTTAAAATTTACGGTGGTGAGCAGTTTATTTCAGGAAAGTCTGATATCAAAGGTGAGATGGTAAAAAGCAGTGCCTATGACACTATCGTTTCTGGTAAAAATGGAGTGCTAGGATACCAGAATGTGTACGATGATAATAACGCATTATATATAAAAATACAATAAAGTCAATGGTTTGAGTGAAATTCTTTTATAAGAATCCACTTAAGAATCCACACTTTTATGCATGATTCATTTGACCATTTTTTATATAAGATTGCCATGTATGAATAGACTATAAAAAGCAAATCATAAAGAAGTTTAAGAAGAAAAAACAACTTCAAAATGTCCTTCAAGCGTTTTAACTTCTTTCGGATTAACAATAATCTTGATATCGTTTCCCAATTTTGCCAAACACTCAAGCATTTTCATTTCACTAATTCCTCGAAATTCTCCACTTAAGAGTTTAGACAATTTGGGTTGAGTCATTTTCAAAAGTTGACTAGCCTGTTTTTGTGTTAAGTTCTTTTCTTTAAGAATTTGACTAATCTTATGAGCAAGTTGCGCTTTGATAAGCATCTCTCTGGAATCTGAAAAGCCAAGATCCGCATAAACATTGGAACTACCGTGAAAAACATTGATCATTTTAATTCCCTTCTAATTGTTCTGCTAACTTGAGACGTTCTTTGATCAGATTAATGTTTGGTTTTGGTGTTGCAATGCCACGGGTCGATTTTTTCTGAAAACAATGCAACACATAAAGAGATTTTTTATATTGTATCGTATAAACAGCGCGATAAGTTCCTTGAATATCGCGTTCAATAATTTCTAGAACATTGGCAGATTCAAACCCCTTGAGAACCTTAACATTTTCTCCTCTATCTCCTATCTGAGCAAGATAAAGAGCATAACCAATCCTTTGTTGAATAAGATCAGGAAGACTTTTTATATCTTTGAGTGAAGAACCAAGCCATATGATACGTTTTATTTTACTCATGATTACTAATATACCCATATGGATATATTTTCAAATATTTATTTTAATTTTGTGATTTTTTAATAACTATTATTAATAAAATTGACTTGATAAAAATGGTAACAAAAAACCATAATTGTTTATTTGTTTTATGAAAAGCTGCTTTGTAAAAACCAATGCTCGTAAATGTAAAAAACCGTTTTGTTATAAGATATTCACTTAATATGCATGTTCTTTTGATTGGATTGTTAAAGCTACCGAGCGTTTATAGGCTCTCTCATTCAAATGAGTGAGTAAAAAACATACGCACCATTTACGTTTCTTTTGATAAGTTTTTATATCTCTCATAGAGCGCTTGCAATATGATACGTTTTGTATATATGCATTCATTACTCCATGTGGATGATTCATTTTAATCATTAGAATAGACATTTGAAAGCCGCGCCATATCACTTGGCACGGCTTTTTTTTTATTTTACTCTCTCTTTTATGATATGTTTATAGCAATGCATTTTATATGCGTTTATAACCAAAAGAAGGCACGCCCCCATGTCTCTTTTTATTCTGTTTTATCAGTTATATTGACAACATTATCCCTTTCATAAACCTCACAATTTTTTGGAACCAACCTTACTTTGCTTTTTTTGTTGATTTTTGCATTGCCATAAACACGCCCCCAGATCGTTGCACAATATGAGATTTTAGCATTGCCATAAACAGAGCCATAAATCTCACAAGAGCCACTCACACAAGCATTTCCATAAACCTTGCCATAAATTTTAGCACGACCATTAATAACAGCATAATTATAAACTTTTGCATGGCTATAAATGCAAGCAGAGCCACAAACCTTGGCATGACCATAGACGCGTGCATAACTAAAAACCGTAGCATCATAAGAAACATGCGCATGGTCATAAATATGAGCATCAGCAAGAATGCGGGCACTACCATTCACATGAGCATTACCATAAATATTGCCATAAACATGAGCATTGCCATAGACAAAAGCATGGTCATAAACTTTAGCATATTGAGAGATAAAAGCTTTTCCATAGACTTCAGCATTGCCATAAACTTGACCACAGACTTGAGAAAAATGGCGTATTTTTGCATCATCATACACCCTTGCATGACCGTAGACACAAGCCTCATCATACACCCAGCAATTGCCCTCATGGGATAGGTTAACTTCCTTTTCAATAAAGCCGCCTAAAGACCCCGCCTTTATATCATCAAAATCTTTTAAAGCTTTAATGCGATAAAGGTTTATAATATTTCGAGTAAGAGCATGTTTGATTTTTTTGATTTCACTGGTTAATTCATATTTTTTGCACATAGAAGACCCTCACAATCTAATGTGATAAACATTTGCTAAAATTTGGAATGGAAAAATTTGAAAGAGAGGCGCTCCCGGCGCGCCCACGCGTTTATTTATGCTGCTTTATTTTTGGAGAGACATAGACAATCTCTAATTCACCATAAGGAGAGAGACGTTCAGTATAGGTTTTTATTTTAGTAGACCCGCCGACATTTTCACGAATAACAGCAATGCCATGAATATTGGCATTTTCAAAAACATGCACGTTATTTGCTATACGAGCGTTTTCATAAACCCTAGCATTATCATAAACATAGGCATTATCATAAATAATAGCCTTGCCATAAACACGCGCATTACCATAGACATGGGAATTATCAGAAATAACGGCATTGCCATAAACATGGGCATTATTATAGACATAGCCAGCAACGATAGCATTGTCATAAACCCGCGCATGACCATAGATATGACCACAAGTGACAGCCTTGCCAAAAACCCTTGCATGTTCATAAACGTGACCATTTTTAAACACAAGAGCCTCATCATACACCCAGCAATTCCCATCATGAGAGAGGTTGCTTTCCTTTTCAATAAAGCCACCCAGATCGCCAGCCTTAACATCAGAAAAGTCTTTTAATGCTTTAATACGGTAGAGAACATGTTTACCAAATACACGCGTTTCATTTGTGAGTGCAAACTTCTTTTGCATGAGCACAATTCCTTTATAAAGAGATTTAAATTTTTAAATGAGATGTTTAAAGGAGGGCGCCCCCGCCGCGCCCACGCGTTATTTAAGCAGCGTCTTTTAGTGACTGATTATCATCACAGATATCATTACGAATTTTTGCACGGCTATTGACAACAGCATTGCCATAAATTTGCACATGATGATCAATATTTGATTTGCCATAGACCTTGGCATGATCATAAATTCTTACAAAGCAACCAACACGAGCCGAGCCAGAAACCTTGGCATGACCATAGATACTTGAATAATCCTTAATCCAAGCATTACAAAAAACATGGGCATTATCATAAACCCGCGCCCATACATAAACCCGTGACTTGCCATATACACGAGCATTGCCAAAAATATAGCCACAAACATAGGCACTTTCATAGACACGGGCATTGTCATAAACCTTGGCACCATTAGAAATAGTAGCATTATCACTAATTACGGCATTACCATAAACATGCCCACAGACCTTAGCGTTATCATGAATTTTTGCATTATCATAAATATGAGCGGTTGTATCAAAAACCAATGCCTTGCCATTAACGATAGCATTGCCACACACCTTGGCACCTCTAAAGATTTTAGCATCATTATAGATTTTAGCATTTTCATAAACAGTTGCATTGAAAAGAACCGCGGCATTATCATAGACCCAGCAATTGCCATCATGGGATAAGTTACTTTCATTTTCAATAAAACCGCCGAGGTCTCCCGCCTTAACATCATCAAAATCTCTTAGAGCACGTATACGGTGTAAAGTAAGACCATCAAAAGTGAAGTTTTCATTGGTAAATTCGTATTTTTTTGCAGACTCTTGCTGATTAACAGGCGCAGTTTCATTTGCAATATTAGAGATAACGGGAGTGTTTTTTACTGTAGTATTCATTATATACCTATTCGTTAAATTGTTTTCAATCTGACAACCCTATAAGGGCGCCGGGCGTTGAAAACACGGCGAATAGTCCGTTGTTATACCTTTCCCTCGTGGAGGGTATTGTATAGTATAACCACACCCGACAGAATCTTCATATACTAACAAGAGTATAAAAGACAGTCAGTATTTTAAAAGCAGAGGAAAAACCTTATCGTGGTTTATCCGCTATTCGCAAGTGTTTTCATCACTTGATCATTTATATAACAAAATACGTATTTATTGTCAATTATATTTTGTTATTTTTTTGTATTTTTTATGATTATTTTTAAATTCATTATGTATAAATATGCGTCATATCTCTATCAATATTTTCTCTTTTATTGCCTCTATTTGACTCTATATTACGCAATTGCATTGTTTTTCTATTTTTAACTTTAAAAAGCATGACTATTTTTATTGAATGCCTTGTGAATATTTTTTGTGAATTTTGTTATCATTTATGAGAAGTTTCTAATTTATACATCCTTAATAGAGATCGCATCCTTATAAACCAACCCTTTTATTTGAATCTGTTGTTTTGATTCATTCTCTAGAGCCACCGCATCATTTTTATAAAACAAAGGATAATAAGATAATGCGGTTTTTATCTGTTATAAAAAGATCTAAAGATACCTATCGAATTCTTATAGCATTATCAAAATACCTTTTTATGGGCTTTTATCTCTGTTATTTTACCCCCTCATTTTAAAAAAAATTGAGATAAAAAATAAAAACATTATATTACAATAGGTTGGTTTTTTCAAAATTTTGAAACATCACGTATAAAAGCCATGTGAGTAAATCAGTGACATGAGTTTTGTATGTTTTTGTTAGTTTTGCCAGTAAATTTAACAGACAATTCTTTTATGATTTTAGTGAGTGTTTAAACCATGTCTTATGAGAGGGCATATGGCTCTTTAATGCCTTTCAAAAGAGAGTGTGTAATTATGAAAGGTGCTATCAAGATTATTATCGTTATCAGTTTTGAGGATTTTGAAGGTTTCTATCTTATAATTTTTTTCATTTCATAAAATGAGTGATTAAAATACCTCTTATAACAGCTATAATGCTATCATCTTAAATTGCGCGTTAATCTTTTAAAGGCAATGTAAAAAATCTACTTCTCTTTTTAGAATAGCGCATGATAAGCTGTCATTTTAAAATTTTATATAAAGAGAGGTATAGATTATGGTTATAAGCTCTATACCCCTTATGAGTTTATCATACCCATTATGTGAGTATGCCAAATCTATTCAGTTTCTCTAATTTCTAATTTTGGTAAGTTCTTAACAATTTTCATTGTTTCTAAACTTACAGTGATAACCCTTTGAAACAACTCTAATGGATAAGCAGGGTTGCCAATGGTTTCAACAGCATAGCAATTGGCATCATTAACAATGCCACTCTTTTTATCAGTCTTAACGCATTGACGCCCCATAACCCATTCAAGAGCGGCTTTACCATTAACGATATACTCATAAGCTTCAAGAGGAATATCTGTTATTGTGATATTGCTGTTATAAAAAACAATCGATTTATCTTTCTCTTTACCTGCTTTTGCGAATTTCATTTCAGTCACATAATAGAATTTTTCGAGATTAGAGATTTCTGTCTGTTTTGGATTACCCTTTTTAAAGATCACGGGATAAGGCTCTACATCTTCATAATTCACGTGCAAATGACCTAGTTCACGTCCTGCTGTTACAAACTTCCAAAAATCTTCAGCAGTTTTTACACAAGGGATACGAGGCAATTCTTTAGAGAGGTTATCAGCATAACGAGCACGATAATCTTCCGAATGAAGTAGACCATAAACATAATAGAATAGATCATCTTTTGTTATGGTTTCATTAGGATAAGCGGCTTTAAAATGTTCTAGCCCCTTCATCAGTAATAGCATCACGCCTCTGTAAATCAGCTGTTGTGTTTTTCTCTGTAGAATTCGTAAACAAATGGGATTGTTTCTCACTTTTGCTTTTTGAAATCGTAGTATCATCATAAAGATATCTTGGAAAGCATTGACCTGTATCTATTGCGTGAAGGTTAGGTAAATCCTTACTCATCAAAACAGAAAAACCACTTCTTGCTCCTACACCTGTAATTTGTATTACTTGATTTTCGACTATTTGCTCCATCGAGAATATCCGAGGCATTTGAGAAACCGCTTCATTAAAGACGCTATTGTAATAAAGCCACTGCTTTGTAAAAGGACGGTAAATACTTTGAACTAAACAATTATTTTCAAATTCGGAAATTTTTCCTCTTACAAACTCTTCTTTTAGACTACTACTCCAACTGATTTTTTTAGCATCAACGTTAACAAAATTGTCTACAGCATTTTTACGTATCCTACGATCAACATGTCCATAAGCATTATTAAAACGTTCTACTTCACTATTATAGAAAGCAATCGTACTAGTCATATTTTTTTCTAAAACTTTACGGCTCGAATTATACGCCCACGCATCACGATTGGTTGAAACTCCAAGAGAAAAAGTTTCAAACAGTTTTTTATCATGTCCTTTCTTATCACCTATAGCTAAGAATGTTGCGAAACTATTATCGCGTTGATTTATCCAATCACCATGTTCATCCGGCGTGATTGTTTGCCATTTTTGTTTACGTGTAATGCCATCAATACTACCAAAGTATTGAAGCTTCTCAAGCTTTTTTTCTCTTGTGAGATTATTACCAATATCATGATAGTAAATTTTACACTCTTCAGACACACTAGGATTTTTGATAAAGAGCGTTATAGCGATACCGGTCATACTACCATTGCCAAAAACATTTTCTCCTTCTTGAGCAGCTCCATTGCTTAACATGTTTTTACGTATATCACCCCGTAAATTAAGTACATAAATACCTGTAAACTCTTTTGCTAAAGATTTTCGTAAACTGTCCATTGTCGACTTTTCTACATAACCAGAGCCAGAAACAAAGCCGATTACCCCAGCATCAGCAATACGGTCACTAGCCCAGCGAATGGCACGAATATAACTGTCATAAAGATTTCGCATAAGGCTTGCTTTAGATTGAGCAGCATAAGTTTCACGGATACGATCATCTAATATGGGATAGGGAGTGTTCTTTGCATTATCATTAGCGCTTTTTTGTCCTACCGAATAAGGAGGATTACCAAAGATAACTTCAATATTGAGGTTTTTCTGGTGTTCTAAATATTCACTGTTTTCTTTAAATAATTTTTGTAGCAGATTTTTCTCTTCAAGCATCCGAAACGTATCAGCCAAACCAATATGCTTGAATGGGATATAATTCCCTTTCATCAAACTATGATAAGTCGATTCAATATTAATGGCTGCTATGTAATAAGCCAGTAAAACAATCTCATTGGCATGGATATCATGACGGAACTTATATTCCATATCCTCTGGTTTGATGAGATTGGATTGTAAAAGCCGCGTGATAAAGGTACCCGTTCCAGTGAAAGGGTCAAGAATAGAGACGCCACGTGATCCCAAGCTTTTTCCAAATTCATTATGCAAGACATCATCAACAGAGTGAATGATAAAATCCACGACCTCAACGGGCGTATAAACAATCCCAAGCCTATCCGTGGTTTTCTTAAATGCCTTGGCAAAAAAGCTTTCATAAAGCGTAATAATAAGATTTTGCCTTGCTTGTGGTGAGGTAATCCCAGAAGCACGAAGCCTTACACTGTTATAAAATTCTTGTAATTCCTTGGATTCTTCCTCGATATTGGTTTTATCCAGTTCTGTTAAGATCCTTTCCATTGCTTGTGAAATGGCATTGTTTTGTACAAATTCATTGCCTTCAAACAAGGCTTCAAACACAGGACGCGTGACAAGATGTTGCGCCAACATCTCAATGGCTTCCTCTTGTTTGATTTCACTGTTTAAGTTGTTCTTTAATTCCTTATGAAATGCATCAAAAGCATGAAAGGCTTCACTGTTTTCATCAGCAAGCAGGTTTTGAAGATGCGTGATATGATTTTGAGCAATCTCAGCAACATTGCCTGCCCAATTTTCCCAATAATCCGCAATAGCAAATTTCTTTGCAATAAGGGTTTTCAGAGCATTGGGAAACTCTTTATAAAAAGGTAATCTTCCTGTTACGCTATGAATAATTTGTGGTTCATGAGCGGCTTTTCCAATCTCAAGTCCCATATGTTCTGATTTTTCATGGATATGAAGTTTATCCTCAACCGCGGTCATGCTCTTTAAGGCGACAATCTCCAAAGAATCACTAACATCTTGCCCCAAAATCATCTGGTTAAGGGTGATTTCAAAATTCTCGTCATGAGCAAGCAAAGCATTGATGACTTGCCAGACCACCTTGTATCTCTTATTGTAGCGTAAAGCATGTTCAGCAGAAACCCCAGCAGGGATCCCAACGGGTAAAATGATGTAGCCTCTTTTCTTGCCCTTTGCACGGCGCATGATACGCCCCACCGCCTGTATCACATCCACATGACTTTTACGCGGGTGTAAAAACATGATGGCATCAAGAGCGGGTACATCCACCCCTTCAGACAGACATCTTACATTGGTGAGCACACGGCAACTATTTTCCCCCGCATCTTCCTTAAGCCAATCAAGGGCTTTATTGCGCATTTTGGCACTTTGTGTTCCATCAATATGATCAAAGGTACACTGAAGAGGCGGAGTATCTTTATAGAGTTGATGAAGATTAAATAATTCTTCCTGTATTTCTTCAGAATTGAAGGTTTTACGAATGCGTTTAGACGTCTTGATATCTTTACAAAATGCTAAAGCCCGCCGCATAGGGTTAGGGTCATCACTTAAATCAACCTTTAGATCTATTTTGGCAAGGGCTTGATAACAGCCTATGATCTTGGTTTTATCATCAAGAATAAGTTCATAATTCTCATCGGTCATCAGATGTTGAATGGATTGACTTACTTCCTCTTCATTAACACCCAAGATAATAATCTTATAAGGTGCTAAAAGTTCATTCTGAACGGCTTTTGAGAAAGTATAGGTATAAAGCTCTTTTCCATAGAGCTCTTCATTATCCATAGAAGCTAGAACGGCATTGATCTCATCGGCTTTCTTTTTGGCATCATCGGTAAAGATCTTGGGCGTTGCTGTCATATAGAGACGTTTTTTACCTCGAATGATGCCGTTATCATGAACCTTGATAAATTCAGATTCATTGTCTTCAGTTCCCAATGAAGCCCCAGTGGTTCTATGCGCTTCATCACAGATGATCAAATCAAATTCGGGTAAACCATGGTCTTTTTGTGCATCCGAAATCACTTGGATTGAATGATAAGTTGAAAACACTACAGTCATCAGATCATGTGAAACCTTACCCGCTTTACTAGCCAGTTCTTTTGCATCCGTGGTAGCAGGCAAGGCAAGATCAGAGCTATCAAATTCAAGAGCATCATTTTTATTATTCTTACGACGTTTTCCTACTTGTGTATCCGAACACACGGCAAAGGAGCGCAAGGGTACTTCTGTATCTTCTGTCCATTCACGGATTGTTTGTGACATCAAAGCAAGGGAAGGCACCAGAAACAAAACACGCTTGCCTTTTCCTGCTATGGTCTCTGCTATCTTAAGGCTTGTGAACGTCTTGCCCGTTCCACATGCCATAATCAGCTTGCCACGGTCTGCTTCTTGTAAACCTTCACAGACTTTCTCAAGGGCTTCTTTTTGATGATCTAAAAGCTTTTTTTTCGGTTGCTCTTTAAGGGTCGCTTCACCTTTTTCTTTATACGCCCCCCAATCGATTTGACTGTTCTCTAAATCAAAAAGGTTTATGCGTTGAATACAAACCTCTTGCCCTTCACAAGTCAGTTCGACATTATCACTCCAATCTGTTTCGGTGCTATCAACCAGAATACGACGCGTGAAGATCTTTTTGCCAGAAGCTGCTATAAAACTATCAATATCTTCTTTTTTAATGATGTGAGAAGCATCATAGCATTTACATTGAATAGCCGCATAGCCTCCTTCATCACGGATTGTAGCCACCAGATCAATGCCAATATCAGTTCCATCTTCATTACGCTCCTTAGCCCATTCCAAATAAGTTTGAACCTTTTCGTATTCTTGCTTTTGAAGCGGGTCGTTTGTCAAATAAGCCATGACAAGGTTTTCAAACATGGTTCCTAATTCACGGGGTGATTTAGCTCGTTGACGATAATATTCTAAGAGAGAGCGTAAAGAGACATGTTCATGATCAGAATGATGAGGGCGAAGCATAAAGAATAAACTCCATGACAATATATTCTATTGATTAATTCTCTTCAAAAGAATCAAAACGAAGCCTATTAAATCCATTTTGAATGAATAGTGAGAAAACTGGAAAAAATGCTAAAAAGCGGATAATTTTTTTCAAAAAGTTTTTTAAATGCGGTTTATCCACAGCCCATGATACCGGGTCAGATCAGCAAAATAAGTGAAATTTGCTGTTTATTTGACGTGTTAATCAAGACAAATGAAGCATGTGCTTTAAAATATCATAATGAGTATTTTGATAGGTTTTATGAGACATTTTATAGAGAGGTTTTGTAGGTTCCTAAAA
This sequence comes from Bartonella sp. CL100XZDX, assembly GCF_042195375.1. Taxonomy (NCBI): domain Bacteria; kingdom Pseudomonadati; phylum Pseudomonadota; class Alphaproteobacteria; order Hyphomicrobiales; family Bartonellaceae; genus Bartonella; species Bartonella sp. CL100XZDX. The sequence goes on from NZ_JBHIOH010000049.1 coordinate 109,912, forward strand.
CCCCCAACCCCCCCAAAACTAATGATGGGGAGTGCTTTGAAGGTTCACTGTTATATTGTTTAATGTTTATAAGATTTCTAGATTGTCTTAGTGTGGTGTCTTATAACTTTTTGCTAAAGGATGCCATTCATAGCGTATGGTAGGTCGACCACCTTGGGAGCTATTGTCTCTAGAGATTTCACGAATATAATTACAACGACATAAAAGCTCTAAAGCTTGCTTAATGGCTCTATTATCTGTTAAACCGATCCAACTTCTTTGATGAATATCGCGTAAAGTAAAAACATCAGATAAATGATCACAGCGCTCGACAATCAATTTTGCCCCCTCTGTTGCTAAGTTATCCGCCGCCGCATAAAGCCTTTTGACATAACTTAACAAATATTTTTCCCATCGCAAGGCTGTTTGAAGGGCATCTTTATTGATTTCAAAACGCCCCCCTTCGGTTAATTCAAAAATCAATGCAAGACTTACTATGGTCTTAGGCATTTTCAAAAGATGCGCTTGTAAGCTTTCAGAAAGGTTATTCTCTTTGGCTTCTTTAAAAATCTTTTGCATCCATTCACGAAAGATCTCTTGAGCATCAGCAGAAAAACGCATGACAAGCGGGTGTTCAGGAGAACTAAGGGTTTATATCATAATGAGAACGTATTAAGCTAAGAGGAGATGCCAAATTCTCAAAGGAGAAGTGCAATGCACCTTTACGAGTTTTTTGGACTTCATGATTTTTTGTACAACATTATGCCCCCCAAGATTATGTGCCCTTAAGCAGCTACAGTCGTTGATACAATATCCTCAGCAAGCATTTGTTCATCTTGCACATATATTTTTAGTATTTTTAATAATTTTTTTTTGGAAGATTTCTTGGTACGGCACGCGATACATCAGTGCTAACGTTCTCTTAAAAAACACAGAGATAATTAATCAGCTTCAAAAAACAACCTTACCAATGAAGTACTAGCTAGAGGGTTGCATGCACAACGCAATAATGGCACACTGATTCCCACAAGCGTGCTTCACATATTGCACGCATAGCCTGTACAGAGTCTACTGCTCCTAAATACTCAAACGTAAAAACGTAATGCTACTGGATCGTATAGTGACCGCAGTTGCACCCTTAAACACCGGTTCCTCCCCATATCATAATGCTTGACAAAAGCATCATGCCATCATAGCAACCGCTTTGCGTATGAGTTCCACAACATAGTTCTACAAATTGTTGACGCATTGCCAAGCTAACAGTTTTCTTGCCCACCTACGCCAATGAGACCACCACTATCCTCTTTTTGAATCGTAAAACAAAATGATTTCCCATGAGCGATAAACCATCTGCTCAAAGTCCAGCTAGCTCAAACTCATAGCATTCTAAACCTTTAGGCTCGCTCTTCCCCCAAGGGGGCATAGTCAGATATATCACTTTCCTCACCTCTTCACGCGCTGGGATAAAAAAATCTGAAACTACGAGGCAACGCTGCATTTGTATGCAGCGTTGTTGTTAGGAATAAGCTTCTATTGAGATAGTTCTAATGGGAAGCACCCACAGCTAATGGTATAGGGATTAATTTGGATTCTTTCGAAATGCTATATATAAATTTAATGTGCCGCCCCACAACACACCACCAGTAAACCCACTTAAAAGACCAAAAAGAAGGTTAAAATCAAATGCATATTTCAAATCAGGTACAACCTTGAGAAAAACAATCAATGTGAATTTGATGACAAAAGCGATAAGAATAAATGTCAGCGTCAACGGCGTACCAGGCAGAATAATGAAATCCGTTCCCTCTTTGATTTTTAAACGCGCAGTAGCACGCCAGAGCAACCAGCCAACGCCAAAGCCGATCATCAGCCCTGCCAACATTGCGATTGCTCCCCAGCGTGGGAAAGCCAGCTGGTTAATCACATCGCTTGCGCCCAAAAAAAGAAAGACTAACGGCAAGAGAAAAAGGCGGTAAACCTTCGTTTCCCTATCTTTCAATGCGATTATTCCCCTCGCAATGAGAAAAATAAGCAAAATCCAAGCCCATAAAGGGGTTCCAGTCAGAATGTTAAACAACGACATATTATGCTCCATGATGTTTGATGCGATAAAAATATTGCATGATGTTAGGAAGATATTTAGAAAAAAGAATACCAGTACAAATTAAACCCATAGTGATTAACCAAATCTGGGGGGGCCATGTAAAAAAAGCCACTAGAAGACCATTGGCAAAAAAGATGATTACCCAAATCCATGTAATATATTTATTGATGAGATAAAATAGGATATGTTTGCGTTTTTCTTCAGAAACACTAGCTCTGGCATAAAAAATGGTAAAGGGTTTCTTTACCAGCAAGCTCATCAATGAAACCAGAGCAAGTGACAGATAGCAAAAAACTGTGGGGTAGTTCAGCAAAAGTGTAGACCATCCAGCGAAATAATTAACAAACAGGACAATAAATGTCAGAATGTTCGTAATCATCACGGGTTCTCCCTGTCGGATAATTTTAATATTCACAGCAATAATGAACAATAAAATCACAGTTAAGATGAGAGAGCGTTCGACCAGAGTTAAAACGTTTCC
>NZ_JBHIOH010000050.1:0-5329 GCF_042195375.1 Bartonella sp. CL100XZDX
TGCCTGTATCTTTTCACTTTTCCGTTTGAACTCTTCTCGGTACGCATCTATCTTTTGTTTTAGTTCTTTAATTTCCTCGTCGCGTTCTTTAATCTCTTGCTTCAATTCTTTAATTTCCTCGTCGCGTAATTGAACATCTGCTTCAAGTGTCATTACAACTTCACTTACATTTCTGAACGCCTTTTCATGCTCTTCAGTCTTTTGTTTCAGTTGTTTAATTTCCTCGTCACGTTCTTCAATCTCTTGCTTCAGTTGTTTAATTTCCTTGTCACGTTCTTCAAGATCCGCATCACATTCATCAATTGTCTGCTTGCTTTCCATTAAATACCTAAACTCATTCTCTTTCATTTCTTTCTTAAGATCTTGAACCTGCTCTTTAAGTGCTTTAACTTGGTTGCGATAATGCATTGCAATACGAAACATCACTCCGCTTAAGAGCAAAACTGAAACCACTGCTATCCATAAAATTTCATTCGAACTCATCTTTATCTCCTTTAATTTTTATGAGGGCGGTCATCATGACCAATCTGTTGTGCTTCGCATTCCATTAAAAAAAGAATGCAACAAGCCGCATGTGCCAAGTGTGATAAATCACTCTCAGCATCCTTATGCTCTCCACCAAACCATGCTAATAAATGACGTAAAGCAGCACCGTGAAACCTGCTCCAGTGCATGCCATTACGCCAATTGTTTGCTCCGTACTTCTTTGCCCCAAACTCTAAAACTTTGCCGATTTCAATCAGTGCCAACGGCGGTATAAGCTCTATACGAGGCTTATCATCATCATTCTTATGCGCTTCGTTTGTGCTATATGAAACGTGTTTACGCATGTAAACTTCGTCGTTATCGCGAAAATCTTCATAGTCACAAACATCGGCATTGCCGTAAATCTTGGCATTCTCTCTAATCTTGGCATGCCCGTGAACTAACGCATTGTCATAAACTTTAGATTGATTGAAAACATGTGCATGTTCATATACCTTGGCATTCCCGTACACACGTGCTTTTGTATAAATTTCAGCATTCCCAAAAATGCGAGAATTCCCATAAACTTCTGCTTGACCTCTAACAAAAGCATTCTCATAAATTTGTGCTTCACCGTAAACGCGAGAATGATAAACCTTGCTATTACCGTAAATCTTTGCATGATCATAAATATACGCATCACCGAAAACATCTGCACAACCGTATACTTCCGCATTTCCAAAAACACGAGCCCCGCCACCAACACGTGCATCTCCAAAAATCCTAGCATTGCCAAAAACATATCCACGGCTAAAGGAATTATCCGAATCATCTACCCAACAATCCCCTTCATGTGATAGGTTACCTTCATGTTCTATAAAACCACCAAAATCACCTTTTTTAACGTTTCCAAAGTCTCTCAGTGCCCGTATACGACGAAGCATTACAATACCATGTGAATTATTCTTATCAGGATAAAGCGTTACTCCTTGGCGTGTGAACTCATATTTCTTTTCTACAGCCATCTTTGTCTCCTTAATGCTGTAAAGTTTCTCCGGTGTGATCAACACCGCAGCTCTTGCTAATTTTCGACATTGGGGGGTGTTGCTCTTGCATTAATCTCTGCAAGCGCTCGGGATAAAAAAAATCTTCTGGACGCAAATCTATCCCATGATCACGGGCGTAATCTAAAATTTTTTGCTGGTGTTTTGCTGGTATGTCACGCCATCTATAAACAGATGACACATCTCTTTGCACTATGGTTGCTACAGTTTTGAAACCACCTAAATATTTTATAATTAATCTCGAAGGCATATGTAATCTCCATAACAGCGCAATAAATAATTGCACTTTTTACATATGTCAATAAAAAATGCACTTTTCTCATTTTTTGCATTTTACGTGTTTTTAGGGATAATATTTAGATTATGAGTAGCAATATTGAAAAAAGTATCCGACAATGGCTAGAAAAGAAATTAAACGAGCGCGGACACGGTGCTCAAATAGAATTAGCCGCTCACTTGGGAATCCATCAATCCACTATAAGTAGAATGATTAATCCTTACAAAAATGGAAAATCAAGAAGCATAAGTATTGGGGAATTAGTTAAAATAGCAGAGTTTTTTAATGAACCCCCCCCAAATTTCTTCAATGATGTTGATCAAGAATTTATGAATTTTTATCGTGATCTTTCTGAAGAAAACAAGAGAGATGTGATTTTGTATATTGAGTTTTTAAGGCAATCAAAAAATAAGAAATAGTTTCCTTTTCCTTCTGAGAAAACCCTTTTAGAAGATTATAATCTTGTTCCGTTACTTGCATATTGTATCTCCATAAATTGTGGATAGTGCATTTTTAAAAAAAACATACCTAACATAAATATGCACTTTTTACATTTTTATGTTGACACTTGCACTTTTTACATATATCCACTCCATATCTTATAAAATAACTTTTGCCAATAGGCAGTATGGAGGCATTTGTGAAGAAACCAGTGTTTATAAATTCTGATGAAATTCTCTTAGTGATGTGCGAAAATGAAGAGCAAAATCTCGCTAAATCTGGTCCTTTCTTAGAAGAAAGTGACATGATCAAATTTATCGACCAAGCCGATAATGCTGTCCAAATTTTGCGTATTGAACCAACGACTAATCGTTGCGAAGATATCTCTGAAGATATTGCCGAATTCTATCTTAAAGAATGTGAAGAGCAGTGTTTCAACGGAAACATTCCTCACGACTTTGTTACGCATAGTTCAGCATACGGTTTTTTTTTAGATGATATAAAACAGCGCGAATATGATGATGCAATGTATGGTTCTTACGAACAACAACACCGTTTGCGTCCTTGTGATGTGCTTTAAAAGCTAAAGGCGTTTTTAAAAGACGCCACCTTTTCAAAAAATTCACCCCACAATGCAATGCCGTTCTTTTGCAAGAACGACAAAGGCAGAATCTAACTTAAAGGAGTAAAACCATGGAAAAAAAATACGAATTTACTGATGAAACAATCAATGTTGATGGCAAAATCCTTCACCGTATACGTGCTTTAAGAAACTTTGGTGATGTCGAGAAAGGCAACCTAGGAGGCTATATCGAGAAAGAAGACAACCTAAGTCATGAAGATGATTGTTGGGTAGATGGTGATGCCAAGGTGCTTGAAAGCGCTACCATTTTTGATAATGCCAAGATATTTGATGGCGCCTGTATTAGTGGAAATGCTACGGTTTGTGATAAGGCACAAGTTTACGATAAGGCACAAGTTTACGGTAACGCCAAGGTTTACGACAATTCTCGTATTTATGGAAGTGCACAAGTTTACGATGATGCACGTGTTTACGATGATGCACGTGTTTACGATGATGCACATGTTTACGATGATGCAGTCATTTACGTTAATGCAAAAGTTTGCGGTGATGCCAAGGTTTATGGAAAAGCAAGAATATACCATGACGCCGTAATTTCCGAACATGCACGCGTTTATGACAATGCAGAAGTTTTCGACAACGCTACAATTTCGCACGTTGCATCCGCTTGTGACAATGCTCGTATTTTCGGTAAAGCAAAGGTTGGTGGTTGTGCCGAAATTTATGATGGAGCACATGTCTCTGAAAAAGCTAAAGTTGGCGGTCACGCAAAAATCTCTGGAAATGCCCGTGTGTTTGGTGGTGCAATAGTTTGCGAGAATGCCAAAGTAACCGGAAATACAAAAGTATCTGGAAATGACACTGTTTTAAGATAAGGGCGACTTAAACCATGGAAAAAAAATACGAACTTACTGATGAAACAATCGAAGTTGGGGGCAAAATCCTTCACCGCATTCGTGCACTGAGAGATTTGGGGGACGTCAAGAAAGGTGATCTTGGCGGCTATATCGAGAAAGAAGACAATCTAAGTCATCATGGTAATTGCTGGATTGGGGATTATGCAAAAGTTTATGGTAATGCCAAGGTTTTTGGTAATGCTAAGGTTTACGAAAATGCACAAGTTTACGGTTATGCACATGTTTACGGCAATTCTCGTATTTATGGCAAAGCAGAAGTTTTCGATGAACCATGCATTTACGGTCATGCAGAAGTTTACGGTGATGCACATATTTGCGGTGAACCGCACGTTTTTGATAATGCAGAAGTTTATGGCAATGCACAAGTTTACGAAGAGCCACACATTTACGATAGGGCGCGTGTTTACGGCAATGCAGAAGTTTCCGGTGATGCGCATGTTTACGGTCATGCAAAAATTTACGGTGCAGCATGTGTATGTTGGGACGACTGGATTGATGGCAATAAAAGAATCTCAACTGGAGAAAAGACCAGATGAAAAAATACGAATTTACTGATGAAAAAACTGTGTTTGATGGAAGAACTCTTCACCGAATTAGAGCATTAAGAGACTTTGGATATGTCAAAAAAGGTGACCTCGGCGGTTTTATAGAAAAAGAGAGCAACTTAAGCCATAAGAGAGACTGTTGGATTTTTGGCAATGCACAAGTTTACGGTGATGCCAAAGTTTATGATGATGCACGCGTTTATGACAATGCACAAGTTTATGATTATGCCGAAGTTGGTGGTGCTTCTGTTCGAGATAATGCCAAGGTTTTTGACTATGCGCGGATTTATGGGAATTCTGTTATAGGGAAAAGTGTACACGTTTACGGAAATGCTAAAATTTACAATCAAGCATATATTTGCTGTCGTGTAAACATTGCTGGAAATTGTAAAATTAGTGGCTCCACCGTAATCGTAGAACGTGAGAAATAGTAATCATGGAAAAGAAATATGAACTTACTGATGAAATAGACATGCTCTATCGTCGACCAGTTCGTCGCATCCGTGCATTGAGAGACTTTGGAAACATCAAGAAAGGTGATCTTGGCGGTTTTATAGAGCATGAAGGCAACCTCTCTCATGAGGGCGATTGTTGGGTTGGGGATAGTGCTAAGGTTTGCAATAATGCTCAAGTTTATGAGAATGCACAAGTATTTGGACGAGCACGTATCTCATGTAATGCACGTATTTATGGGAATGCTAAGGTTTTTGGAATCGCTTGTGTTGAATCCAATGCACATATTTTCGATAATGCGCAAGTTTACGGAAGAACCGAAATTCACGGCAATGCCAAAGTTTGTGAAAAAGCTCATATTGGCGGTGATGCTGTTGTATGTGGTAACACATGTATTTCAGGCAACACACATATTAGTTATAATAGAAAAGCCGAACATATCCCTAGGAAAAGACAGAGCGTATAAGCACTTTCTAACCACACAAACAACATTTTAAACACCAGCGTGATTCACGCCACGGGTGAATTGCGCGCAATGTAGGAAATCAAGATGAGTGAACAAAACACTAACCTAATAGAAATTG
>NZ_JBHIOH010000051.1:0-1111 GCF_042195375.1 Bartonella sp. CL100XZDX
TTTTTTTCATTGTCAAAAATTTTCATATCAAGTTCGCGTCTTTTATTTTTGATAAGTGATTGCTCAGCGTCACGTAAATACGCTACCATTTCCATCTTTATAAATTCATTTCGGATCATGGCTAATGAACCATCTATATGTGCTTGAAGATCTGCAATATCTTTCAGGTTTTCTTTTGTTTTAACTTCACCTAATAGATTTTTGAGGTATTGAAAACGATTTTCTGCGATTTCAAAAGTTTCTAAACTTACAGCTTTATCTAGTATCGATGCAAATTTTAAGCGTTCCGAAATAGCTTTGCCCATTTGATTAAAAGACCCAGAAATTTTGTTTTCGTCCTCTAATACCTTTTGATATGATTCTCTTGAAAGCTTATCACTCTTATAGAGCAATTCTGGTTCTTTGAGAAAAAAACTAGAAAAGTCTATTGTTTTAGATCCAGTTTTCTGACTCTTTGTTATAGCTTGATAGGTTTTTTCTATTTGTGAATTTTGTTCTTTTTTCAACGCAAGCTGTTTTTTTAAGAGCTCAATAATTTCCTCTTTTTTTAATAGATTAATAAGCTCCAGATATTCTGCTGGTGAAGCAGACACGAAAGCTGGTTTAGATGGCTTAGAGCCACTAGGTTGAGAAGGTGCGGGATTTATTTCCGTTCCAAAAGTAGAAGGATTGTTTGTAACATTGGGGGGATTATATGGTGGAATGTAACTTGGTGGTACTTTTGGTTTATACTTGGTGCTTGAATCGAGCCCTCCTGACCCCAGACTAGGAACTGCAAAACGGCTATGAGCTCCTCCTTGCTTAGTAAGAGTGTTACTTCTTACTAAGTTTGTTGTTCCAAGAAACGCACTAATTGCTATGATAATAATCAGCTTTTGCATATTTTATTCCTTTTAATTTTCACATATTTAGAAGACTGACCATTACATTATTAACTTCATAAATCAGTTGATAAGATCACGTTCTAAGCCACGGCTTTCTTCATAATAACTTCTAAGTTGTTCGGCTTTCACTGGTTTTGCTTGTTTTGTTTTCATCTGTTTGCTCGCTTGATTTCGGCAGGGATTGTTTTATTAATAGGCACCCGGTTCCTATCATTTGGCTGTTTTAG
>NZ_JBHIOH010000052.1:0-1189 GCF_042195375.1 Bartonella sp. CL100XZDX
AACAAGCATTATTTATTCAATGATCTTAGAGACGATACCGGCACCAACAGTACGACCACCTTCACGAATAGCAAAACGAAGTTTCTCTTCCATCGCTATCGGAACGATCAACGAAACATCCATCGCAACATTGTCACCTGGCATAACCATTTCCGTTCCTTCTGGAAGCGTAACAATACCTGTAACATCCGTCGTACGGAAGTAAAACTGAGGACGATAATTCGTGAAAAATGGCGTATGACGTCCACCTTCATCTTTTGTCAAAATGTAAGCTTCTGCTTTAAAACGCGTATGAGGTGTAACAGATCCTGGCTTCGCCAATACCTGACCACGCTCAATCCCTTCACGATCAACACCACGTAGAAGAGCTCCTATATTATCACCCGCTTGACCTTGATCTAAAAGCTTGCGGAACATTTCAACACCTGTAACCGTCGTCTTAGATGTTGGACGAATACCGATAATCTCGATTTCCTCTCCAACTTTAATAACACCACGCTCAACACGACCCGTAACAACGGTTCCACGACCCGAAATCGAAAATACATCTTCTATCGGCATCAAAAATGGTTGATCAACAGGACGTTCAGGGGTTGGAATATAATTATCAACTTCACTCATTAAAAGACGAACAGCATCTTCACCAATGCTCTTATCCTTATCTTCAAGGGCTGCCAACGCAGAACCCTTAACAATTGGTATATCATCACCTGGGAAATCATACTTGGATAAAAGTTCCCGAACCTCAAGCTCTACAAGCTCCAAAAGTTCTGCATCATCAACCTGATCAACTTTATTAAGAAAAACAACAATTGCTGGAACACCAACCTGACGCGCAAGCAAAATATGCTCACGTGTCTGAGGCATTGGACCATCAGCTGCTGAAACAACCAAAATAGCACCATCCATCTGTGCTGCCCCTGTGATCATGTTTTTCACATAATCAGCGTGTCCCGGACAATCAACGTGCGCATAGTGACGATTTTCCGTTTCATACTCAACGTGTGCTGTAGAAATAGTAATTCCACGTGCGCGCTCCTCTGGCGCAGCATCAATTTGGTCATAGGCTTTAAATTCACCAAAATATTTCGTAATCGCTGCTGTCAAAGAGGTCTTCCCATGATCAACGTGACCAATCGTACCAATATTAACATGCGGTTTTGTTCGTTCAAACTTGCTCTTCGCCATT
>NZ_JBHIOH010000053.1:0-48493 GCF_042195375.1 Bartonella sp. CL100XZDX
AGAACGCCACCCAGTTGCCAATTCACGAGCTTGTTTTAAAGAAACATCTCGCAACGCTCCCAAGCCCATTTCACGACGCCGACCATGAATGGTACAACGGTAAATCCATTGAGCACCTCCATCTTTACGCTTATGAAGTAACAAGCCGGCACCATCATTATATTTGCCAGCTCGTGGGTGTTGCGACAGTCCTTGCATTAAGACGGTTCATAAGAGCCATTTTTAGTCCTTTCTTCTATAGTTTTTACCCATACGCCAGCCCCGCTTGTGATGTGCAAGCAAGCGGTTTTGATTGATTCAAGATAAACAGATTTAAAATGAGAGAATCCTACAGTATTAGTTTTTTCATTCAATATGAAAACAATAAGTTATCCTTATAAATCAATGTGATGTAGCAGGATGAAGATGTTTATGCAAAGAATCTAAAAGTTTTTTTTGCAAGTGTTTGAATAAGTCCTTTGTTTTTCTGAATTTTAGATACAAAATACTATTGCTAAAGTACTAAAAGTAGATCATGCTGGTAAATAGATGAGACTTTGATGGCGCTTGGTTTTAAAAAAGGCAATATTTGATTTCACTGTTTGCGCTGGCATTGATTTTGCAATAACAGATAATAGTTTATTGTATGCAGAATACTGTTATTTAGATTTTGATAAAAAGAAATTTATAAAGAATATTATCATTAACAGTTATGCGAAACTTTAATGAAAATGAATCCAACTTTAATACACATAATTTTAGTGTGATTTAGTTTACAAATGCTCATTGAATGCAAAATTAAAAGTTTAAGAAGCCTTATTTTCAAAAATTCTTTATTTTTTTGTGAGTGTGTCATTTTTGCTACAGATCTTTCAAAAAAGATGCTCTATATACATTTCATTTTGGATATTTGGAGAGATTTTATGAATACAAAACGTTTAATAACAGCGTCTATTTTTTCTTTAATTTCAGCGTCTACAGCACTAGCTGCTGATGTTATAATTCCTCATCAGCCAGCATCATCGACTTCTTCTACCATTATCACGCCTACTTTTTCATGGACAGGTCTTTATTTAGGTGTTCAAGCGGGTGGTTTTTCGAGCAAAGCTGATATGGCTCTTGTTGGTCAAGAAAATAGTTTACCACTGGATAAAGAGTTCTCTCCTAAACTTTCAGGTTTTGCAGGTGGTTTTTATGCAGGTTCTAATATTGATCTCGGTGACAACTTTATTTTTGGCATCGATACGGATTTAATGATATCTGGAAAAAAACACACAAAGACCATTACCATAGGTGCAGCTGATAACACTACAGTAGAAAATGCAGTCGTAAGATCTCGCAGATCCGCAGAAGGTGTAACCACAGCAGGAGTGTCACCAGTAGCAGGACCCCTAACGTCAAATACACCAATACAATCAACTGTCCAAGCGCAATCTACGCGGGAAAATTTAAGTCAACAACCAAATCCAGGCGTAAGCCAATCAGGGAAAACAGCAACAACTGGCAATCCTAATTCTACAACAGTACAAGAAACAGTGAAAGTGGAAGGAAAAACATTAGGAGTTTCAAACCCAACATCAGCATCGTTAGCTGGACAACGAGGGCCCTCTGAGCCAGTGACAAACCCACAAACAGGCGCAGAAACAGCAACAATTTCTACATCTAGACAACCCTCCTCCAGCACAGAGACAAGAACACTGGTCCAGTCAGGGCTTTCGTTAGGAAGATCAGATACAGGAAAACAATTATCAAGAGTTGAGACAAAAAGAGCAGATGCGCCTGAAAAATCTGCAGAAACAACATCTATATTAGCGGGATCTTCACAAGTACAATCCATCTCAGCCACACCAGCAGTACAGTCAGCGGTGGCGGTACCTGCAAAATCAGTTGTAACAAAACTAACATTCTCTACCCCATCAACGGGAACAGAAGCAAGTCAGCCAGCAGCAAAAGCACCTGCATCGGTACAACCTGCATCACAACCATCAGCAGTAGAAAGAACAGTATCGAGCGGAGGGACACTTATACTCGCGAGATCAGGGTCATCCTCTGAATCAGCAAAAGCTTCTAATGGAACAAGCGGAGCCCAACACGGGAATCATCATGGTGCCCATGGTAGCGGAAGTGCTAATTCGCGTGGTGCATCTCATGCAGGTGGGCATGGCTTTGGCGCTCATGCGCATGGTGCTAATCCACATGCTTCTAGTTCTCATGGTGGACAGAATATGGCTGGACACGGTGCACAAAGTACACAAGTGGTGGATAAGAACGATTCCAGTGTGTATGGTATAGAACAAATAAAAAAGATGGCTTCTGAACTTGGTCTTGATCAAGAGTATGAAGTTGAAACGTTAAGTCATACTTTCAAACAAAATTGGGGTGGTGCTACACGGGTACGTATTGGTTTTGCTGCTGATCGCTTTATGCCTTATCTTGCTGGTGGTATTGCTTATGGGCAATTCCAAGACACTGTATCAATATCCGTTAAGGATGAGGATGGAAGAGTCGTTTCTTCTAAGAACTTAGCTGATGAAACAAAAACCATGATTGGTTACACACTTGGTGGTGGCGTTGATTTCTCGCTTCTGGATAATGTGATTGTACGTGCAGAATATCGTTACTCTGATTTTGGTAAAAAGAAATTTGCAAAGGAAAAACTTGAAGTTAACTACAAAACCAATGATTTCCGTGTTGGTGTAGCTTATAAATTCTAATTTTTTAAAGAGTAAATTTCTAAGAGGCTCCACTGACAGTGGAGCCTTTATTTTTTAAAAGATCACTTTTTGGTTTCTTTTCTTGTGAATTTCATGATAAAGCCCATAGAGTGTGATGATATATTTTCCTGATCGCTGCTTAATACGAATGATAAGCTCGGCTTTCCCTATAGATAAAAACCAGAGTTGCAGGGTTCAGGGAAGTTATGCAAAAATGAAATCGTAAAAGTGGACAGGGATATTTCACAATGGCTGTGAAAAATGAAACAATAGATTATTCAAAAACTCTTTATCTCCCACAGACAAATTTTCCTATGCGTGCAGGGCTTCCGCAAAAAGAGCTTGAATTGATGGCGCGTTGGGAAGATATGGGGCTTTATGCGCAATTGCGCCAACAAGCAAAAGATCGTCCATTTTATATTCTTCATGATGGTCCACCTTATGCAAATGGTCATATTCATATCGGGCATGCTTTAAATAAAGTTCTAAAGGATGTGGTTGTCCGTTCATTCCAAATGCGCGGTTTTAATGCAAATTATGTACCTGGTTGGGATTGCCATGGGCTTCCAATTGAATGGAAAATTGAAGAAAAATATCGAGCACAAGGAAGAAATAAGGATGAGGTACCTCTTAACGAGTTTCGTCAAGAATGCCGTGAATTTGCACAGCATTGGGTAACCGTTCAAAGTGAAGAATTTAAACGCCTTGGTGTTGTGGGAGATTTTAACACGCCTTATACTACAATGGCTTTTCATGCAGAAGCACGCATTGCCAGTGAATTGATAAAATTTGCTATGTCAGATCAGATTTATCGTGGTTCCAAGCCAGTGATGTGGTCTGTTGTGGAGCGTACGGCCTTGGCAGAGGCTGAGATTGAATATCATGATCATGAATCAGAGGTGCTTTGGGTTAAGTTTCCTGTTTTTGAAGCAAATTCTGATGATTTATATGGTGCTCATGTCGTCATTTGGACAACAACACCGTGGACAATTCCAAGCAATCGTGCAGTGAGTTATTCTTCGCAAATTTCTTATAGTATTTACGAAGTTGAAAGTGCTGAAAATGATTTTGGTCCTCAAGTGGGAGAAAAGCTTCTTTTTGCAGACGCTTTAGCGATGAGTTGTGGAGAAAAAGCCAAACTTGTTTTGAAGCGTTTACGTGTTATTTCTGCTGAGGAATTGAAAGCTCTTGTTCTTTCTCATCCACTCAAAGGTTTAGCTGGAGGGTATAATTATAAAATTCCATTGCTTGATGGTTCACACGTAACAGAGAGCGCTGGTACAGGTTTTGTCCATACAGCACCAAGCCATGGGCGTGAGGACTTTGAAATTTGGAATGATTATAAGTCCTTACTGGAGCAAGCGGGGATTGATTCATCTATACCGTTTCCTGTTGATGATGCAGGGTTCTATACGAAAGATGTTCCAGGTTTAGGACCAGATCGTGAAGGAGGACCTGCACGTGTTATTGATGATAATGGAAAAATGGGTGACGCCAATAAAGAGGTCATTAACGCTTTAATTAAAGCAGATCGATTGTTTGCACGGGGGCGTTTAAAGCATTCCTATCCCCATAGTTGGCGTTCAAAAAAACCCGTTATTTTTCGCAATACACCACAATGGTTTATTTCAATGGATAAAGATTTTGGGGATGGTTCAACTTTACGTAGTCGGGCTTTGGAAGCTGTTTCAAAAACGCGTTTTGTGCCATCTTCTGGACAAAACCGCCTAGCTTCTATGATAGAGGATCGTCCTGATTGGGTTCTTTCTCGTCAGCGTTCTTGGGGGGTTCCTATTTGTATTTTTGCGAATGAGGATGGTGTTATTCTAAAAGATGAAGGTGTGAACGAGCGTATTTTACGGGCTTTTGAAGCAGAAGGGGCAGATGCATGGTTTGCTGAAGGAGCACGTGAACGTTTTTTAGGTGAGCGTGCACATGAGCCTTGGGTACAGGTTTATGATATTTTGGATGTTTGGTTTGATTCTGGAGCAAGCCATAGCTTTGTGTTAGAAGATCGGGCTGATTTGAAATGGCCTGCTGATGTTTATTTTGAAGGTTCAGATCAACATCGCGGATGGTTCCAATCTTCTCTTTTGGAAAGCTGTGGTACGCGTGCTTGTTCTCCCTATAAAGCCGTGATCACACACGGTTTTACTTTGGATGAGAATGGTAAGAAAATGTCTAAATCTTTAGGCAATACGGTTGTTCCGCAAGAGATCATTAAAACATCTGGAGCTGATATTTTTCGTCTCTGGGTTATGACAACCGATTATTGGGAAGATCAGCGTTTAGGCAAAAAAATTCTTCAAACAAATGTGGATTCATATCGTAAACTACGCAATGCAATTCGTTGGATGCTAGGAACTTTAGCACATGATGATGGGGAAGAAATATCTTATGGTGCACTGCCGGATCTTGAAAAGTTTATATTGCATAGGCTTTTTGAACTTGATCAGTTGATTAATCGCGCTTACGACGAATTTGATTTTAAAAAGATTATGCGTGCATTATTGGATTTTTCAATCATTGAGTTATCGGCATTTTATTTTGATATCCGCAAGGATTCTCTTTATTGTGATGCGCCTTCATCAAAAAAACGCAAGGCCTCCTTGCAGGTTGTCCGTGAGATTTTTGAGCGTATGGTAACATGGCTTTCTCCAATGTTGCCTTTTACTATGGAGGAAGCTTGGTTAGAGCGTTATCCAGAAAGCCAATCGGTGCATTTGGAACAATTTCGCTCTGTACCAGAAGAATGGCAAAACCAATCTTTGGCTGAGCGTTGGAAAAAAATTCGGCAGGTCCGTAAAGTTGTGACAGGTGCTTTAGAGCTTGAACGTGCTAATAAGCGTATTGGATCCTCTTTGGAAGCTGCGCCTATTGTTTTTATTTCCAATCTGGTTTTACGAGAGGCATTAGAAAATGTGGATATGGCGGAGATCTGTATTACCAGTGCACTCACAATTAGGCAGGACACGATACCTTCCGATGCTTTTACTTTGAATGATGTTGAAGGTGTTGGTGTATATCCAGAGAAGGCATTAGGAAAAAAATGTGCTCGATCATGGCGTTATACACAAGATGTTGGGAGTGATCCAGCTTATCCGGATGTATCTGCTCGCGATGCAGCTGCTTTGCGGGAACTACAGATTCTTGGTAAGATTTAAAATTTTAAATCAAGGGAAAGGAGTACAAGTATATTTCTCATATTGATGAATATAGTTTTTTGTGGTACAGGGTAAATTCCGTTGTTTTTTCTGCAGGGGGGAAATTTGTGTATGGACCGTTCTCTCATAAATAACGGGAATATTAATCAGCCATATACTTAGGAAATGGAATAGGCAGTGAGAAAACGTGAAATAAAAATATTTCCAATAGGAATTTTAGGGATGTGCTTTGTTCTAACGGGATGTAATTTATCCGCTCCTACCTATGGTACTAATAAACCGGTTTCGATACAGTTTTTTGAAGATGTTGCTAATATTACTTCATTAACACCAACAAATAATAGCAGCCAGATTGTTATGAAACCTCATCCAAAACTTGTAATACCAAGCCCTAGTTCACGCAGATTTTTGCCGGTACCACAACAAGATAGATCTGTCAATGAAATGGCAGCATCGAAGAAGAATCAAGGAAATACTCCTTTTCCTCACAAAGGATCGTCAGTTAATGGCGCTGGTTCAGAAAACTCTTCACAGTTGAATGCGAAGCAACGACAGGAATATTTACGTCGTCAGAGAGCACAAGTTGGAAGTTCAAAGTACCGTCGCTATCTCACTGAACCACCTTTAAGTTATCGCCAACCGGCAAAAACTGCACCTATTGGTCGATAAGGGAAAGACAAAATATTTAAAGTAAAGTATTTTTCCAATTACTTATGATACTAAGCTCTCATTCATGCACAGTTATAATGCTGTTGGAGGAGGGGTGTTATTCTCATGAAATAGCAATATGACAACAGCATCGAGAGAGTCCTTCATGCGTTTCCTAACAAGAAATATTTCTCAAGTTCATTTTGCAACATCGTTCATGTGGATAGTATAACGTAAAATCTATTGTGCTCCACTATCTTGATGCTTAGGAAGGAGAAAGCTGATACCATCATTTTATTTTCCAGACTCTAGTTGCGACAATTCTTGCATTTGAGAGCCTTCATAAGAGACATTTTTAGTCTTTTCTACAACGTTCTTTATCCAGACGATAATCCCGCTTATGATGTGCAAAAAAGTGATTTTTATTGCTTCAATGTAATTTGAAAGATAGTATATCTACGATATGTTGGAATTTATATTTTATTATACAAAATAATGAATTATTCTTATGAATGAATGTATCATCTAATAGAAGCAATATGCAGGATTAAAAGAGAGAAAAATGCTTTGAAATAGCTTTTACTATATATGTCAGAAGAATTAATAGTCTTTTTGAGAAGTAGGATAGTTTTTTAAGAGTGAAAGTTATGGAAGAAGAATTGTTTTTAGTATCGCTTTTGTACAAAAAAATCTTTAAGTAATTGAGCAGCTTCTTTTTCTTTAAAACCAGAATAAATCTCAGGTTTGTGATGACAGGTTGGTTGCTGATAAAAACGTGGACCATTTTCTATAGCCCCCCCTTTGGGATCATTTGTTGCGTAATAGAGACGACGTATGCGTGCAAATGAAATGGCAGCAGCACACATAGCACAAGGCTCAAGTGTTACATAAAGATCGCAATCAGGAAGCCTTTCGTTTTGCAATGTTTCGCAAGCCATACGGATTGCGCGTATTTCTGCGTGTCCTGTAGGGTCATATGCAGATTTTATAAAGTTACCAGCGCGTGCAATGATAGCTTTTCCACGTGTAATGACAGCACCTACGGGAACTTCATCTTTTTTTGCAGCCTCTTGTGCTTCTAAAAGGGCTATTTCCATGGGCGTCAAAGTCATAATATTCTTTCTACTGAAGGTATAGAAAATTTAAAGGTTATCTCGATAAGGAATGCTATAGAATGAATAATTTATTACGCTTTTATAATGAAAAGAATACCTCTATTTTTTTTAAGAGTTTAAAACAAACTTGCAAGTCGGCAGATACATTATTGTCGTTAAAGGATAGAAAATGATAAATGATTATGCTACTTCATTTTTCAGGATAAGCGGTATGGTGCATGTGAATAATTTTCTGAACATACTTGCAAAGATTGGTTTGAAACGCAAATGAATGAAAATAATGAGAGTGAACGAATTGCTAAAAGGTTAGCGCGTGCTGGTATTGCTTCGCGTCGAGATGCAGAAATGATGATTGTTGCAGGTCGTATTTCTGTGAATGGTAAAGTCGTGACAACGCCTGCTTTTAATGTTAGCCGCTCTGATGTTATTAAAGTTGATGGCAAACCTTTACCTCCTATAGAACGAACGCGTTTATGGCTTTACCATAAGCCAGCAGGTCTTGTCACCACGAACCGTGATCCTGAAGGCAGACCTACAGTATTTAGTAATTTACCAAAAGGAATGCCGCGTGTTCTTTCTGTTGGAAGGCTTGACATTAACACGGAAGGGCTTTTGCTTTTAACCAATGATGGTGGCTTAGCGCGTGTATTAGAGCTTCCTGTAACGGGGTGGGTCCGCAAATATCGCGTCCGTGCTCATGGAAGAGTAAAACAGAGTGCGCTGGATAACCTTAAAAATGGTATTGCGATTAATGGTATTTTTTATGGTTCGATTGAAGCATCAATTGAACGCGAACAAGGGTCGAATGTATGGCTTTCTGTCGCTTTACGAGAAGGAAAAAATCGTGAAATAAAGAATGTTTTAGGGGCATTTGGATTATCAGTTAATCGATTAATACGTGTATCTTATGGTCCATTTCATCTCTCTGATTTAGAAGAAGGAGCCGTGCAAGAGTTAAAAGGGCGGATGTTACGAGATCAGTTGGGTGAGCGTTTGATTATGCAAGCCAATGCAGATTTTGATGCTCCTATTCTGAAACCCTTTTCAAATTCTGCAGTTGTTGCAGAAAAGCAAAGCCAGAAAGATCTTTCTGTTGCAAATGATGGTTGGGTTTTCTCAAGTGAAAGGGCGATACGACGCCGACCAAGAGATGGTTCTGTTGAATATAGTCGCGCACGATTAAGTACAAAGTCTCATGAGAATGTAAAGAAGGAGAAAAGTGAAGAAGGAAAAGCAGAGCGTTTTCTACCGCGTTCTCGCCGTGCTAATGTTTGGATGGCTCCTGGTGCACGTCCGCAAAGTGCACGTAGAAAGCCTTCCTATAGTGAGGAGAAATCGCATGATCATAAGAGCGATTTGGATGGTAGAAAGTCCTTTCATCGAGGCAAGGAAAAACTAAAAGAAAGTCCATCACACAAAGAGAAGAGGGGAAGTTTTGTTCAAAAACGTGGCAAAACATCTTATGACGAGACGCATCCCTTTGGTAAGAAAGATCGCTTTTTAAAGGATAAAGAGAAAATGATAAAAGGTGATCATGATGAACATTCTTTTGAGAGAAAGAAAAAGGTAAAATCGTTTGGTGGTGCTATGAAAAAATCTAAACCACATAGGGACGCTGCAAAAACTTCTAAGCGATTTGGAGGTCCACGTGCGGATCATAGGAGGTAAATTTGCTGGGCGTGTTTTGTTTTCGCCTGTTAATCAGTCGATTCGCCCAACGAGTGATCGTACACGTGAAAGCCTTTTTAATATTCTTTCTAGCCGTGAAGAAGAGTTTTGGACCAATAAACGCATTCTTGATCTTTTTGCTGGTACTGGTGCTTTAGGCATCGAAGCACTTTCGCGTGGAGCAAAGGCGGCTGTTTTTGTTGAAAACTCGGTTGAGGGGCGTGGGTTGCTTCAAAAAAATATAGAAGCCTTTGAATTGCAGTCGATAGGACGAATTTTGCGTCGTGATGCGACCAAACTTGGCAATATTGGCACAATGCTTCCATTTGATGTTATCTGTGCTGATCCTCCCTATAGCCGTTGTTTAGGTGAACGTGCTTTCGTAGAAGCTTTGCGAAGGGGGTGGGCAAAAGCTGATACACTCTTCATACTTGAAGAAAAGAAAGATACAATGATTCATTTACCTGATGTCTTTTATTTAGATGATGAGCGGTTTTATGGTGAGACAGCAATACGTCTCTATAAATTACGATCGCTTACATCTTGAGAAAGTTCTTGTTTTTATCCGATAGGATGAAAAAATGCTTCTTCACAGTTTTCTTCATTTTATATGGTTTTTAAAAGGTTAAGCAGAAAATCAATAAAAGATTCTAATGTTAAAGGAATTGATGAATTTTGATTAGCTTTAATACAGAAGGATGTTTTTTCTCCAATAGGATATATATTCCTCGATAATAGTTATGATCTTTTTTGTCTAATTTCTTTCTGCCATACCTTAATCATCACATTTCATCAGCAGTTGAAAGCTTTAAGCTATGCAGTCTGCATTGATATCTTATATGATGCGTAACTTCTATTTTTGCTATTGTCTAAACTTAAAAAAGATATTTTGTTTAGTATTGAAAATATTGTTCATTTATCCTGAATATTTGTGTGTTTAGTTTAGTAATATCGCTTGTTGAGTTAATCATTACATATTAAGTAAATCTGAGAGTATTAAGTATCTTATCGTTGTGCAGCTTTAAGGATACTTTTTTATATTATTCTTTATCACTAAAGATAAGTAATTTGTAAAAAAGGGGAGATTATCGTGTTTAATTGGATATATAGTGAAGAGATTAATACAGAAGCAAGTGCTGAGCAAATTTGGGCTATATGGGAAGATGTGGCATCATGGCCTTGCTGGGATAGTGAACTTGAGTGGGTAGAACTTTCTGGTCCTTTCAAAGAAGGCGCTATAGGACGCATGAAACCTAAAAAGGGACCTACAGTAACTTTTACACTTGATAAAGTTATAAAAAATGTTTGTTTTTCTGATTATGCTAAACTTCCTTTTACACGTATGAGTTTTAATCATGAATATATTTGTTCAAAAAAATCTGATTCTTCAAATAACAAAATTCGCCATACTGTAACCATGTCTGGTTTACTTTCTCCTTTCTTTGGAATGATTATTGGGTCAAAAATTAAGTTACATCTTCGGGATGCAATGATTGAAATGAGCAGACGTGCTCTTACTGAAAACAAGCATCTTGTAGGGGGGCATTTATAAAGAAGTTAATACCTTTAAAAAGGTGCAGAAATTATAACTTATTATTAGAATGGAATCAGTTATGAGTATACGGCAAACCGATGAGCTACGGCGCATTTTTTAGTTAGCTGTTGAAATCGAGTCAAATCATCTGAGAAAATTAATTTTGCACCAAAAATCTTATGAAATTCATTGAATTTTTTATATATAAAATCTTATAAGGTGCGCATTTTTACTGAAAATAAAAAAAGTATAGAATCTTATTTCTACTCTTGTGAATCTGTAGGTTGATATTGTCATGATATTTGCCAGTTTCTAATGTTGCGATAGTTTTTGATTTGAGAGCATTCATAAAAGACATTTTTGACTCCTTCTTAAATAGTTTTTATTAATATTACATCTATTCATGATGTGAGAGCAAATAGTTGTGATTTCCTCAACATAAATAAGTTTAAAATGGAGAAGATTTAATGATATTTGATTCTTTTATGCAAATTACAAAACGATCAATTATGATTATAAATCAAAGTGTTTTTTTGATTAAAAGCTGATCACTTTTCTAGAGAGTGCAGTTCTAAAAGGCTTTAGATGATAAAATAAAACCTCCCTTAATTTTCGTAAAAATTAATCTCGTATCGTTGTATGTATTTGGTTTAAATGTTTAAAAAGCGATTTTTAAAAATGCGCACAGATATCCCAGTTTCTGCAAATATTTTTGTTTCAGGAAAAAGAAGTCTATTAAGTTATATCTGTTTAGTAACAAAATAACCAGTTAAGGATGAGGCATAAAAAAGATGAGATGCTCTTGATTAGACGCATTAGAAACGAGAGAGAATATTATGATTATAACTTATTTCTGATAAATATAAAAAATGAGTTCTTTGTAATATCACGCCTATGAAAATAAAGAAGCTTATGACTGCTCATTTTGTTGAAGCAAGAACGCAAGAAAATTTTTTTATTCCGTTTATATTTTTTTGTTTACAAGATTGCCATCTTATTATGAGAGAGTTTATAGAAGCAAAGAAGTATACACAAATATAAAGCATTTTCTTGATTCTTGCTTGGAAGTTAAAGAATACTATAGGAATGAAGGAAGTTATTTGACTATCCAGAGGACATAAGGCTTGTGACTTAAGTCATTTTATGCTTTTCGAATTTTTGAGGATTTTGACTTAAATTCGAGTGTTATTGCTAGGTTTTTTGTTAATTGCCAAATTTTCAGTTGATTTGATTATCAGTACAGAATGGATTATCTAAAATGATAAGGGACAATGAGAAATCTTGAAACTAAAGAAATTTTACGACATATTGCGTCTTTTCATAAAGAAGCTAAAAAGGAAATTATTCGATGCATTAAAAGAAAAAAATGCATGAAATGTGCGTAATTTTATGAATAAACATACAAGAGTTATATTCTGATTTATATCAATTTGTCAGAATGCTTATCAATGTAAATAATAAAATATTTTAGGGAGTCTATGATGACTGACAAAAACCAGATTGAGAAAGCTGTTTCGCTGGTTGAAGCAGCAAAGCGTTCTGGGGCAGATGCTGCTGATGCTGTTATTGTTCATGCTCATTCTACCAGTGTATCAGTTCGTTTTGGGAAAGTTGAATCGACAGAAGCAGCAGAGAGCAATGATTTTACTCTAAGGGTTTTCGTTGGAAAAAAAGTAGCAAGTGTTTCTGCTAATTTAGCGTCTTATCCGCAAGAACTTGCGGAACGTGCTGTTGCGATGGCTAAAGCTTCTCCCGATAGTTTATTTGAAGGTTTGGCAGATAAAGAGTGTTTGGTTAAGTATCCTAAAGATCTTGATCTTTTTGATGATTTTGTACCCAGCAGTCATTTTTTAACAGAAGATGCTTTAAAAACGGAGGCAGCAGCTCTTGATGTTAAAGGTGTAAGCAATTCTGGTGGTGCTGCAACAGCTTATGGCCGTAGTGGGTTTATTCTTGTGACCAGCGATGGTTTTTGTGGAGCCTATCGCTCAAGTTGTTTTTCACGTTCTTGTAGTGCTCTTGCAGGTGAAGGAACACAGATGGAGCGGGATTATGATTATACAACAGCCTTACATTTTTCTGATTTAGAGGCAGCAGAAACTGTGGGAAAGAATGCAGGGCTTGGTGCAGTTCGACGTTTGGGTGCAGTTCGTGCGGCGACTGGGAGCGTTGATGTTATTTTTAATCCGCGTACGGCTCGTGGAATTGCAGGGCATATCGCATCTATGGTCAATGGAGCCTCTGTGGCTCGTAAAACGAGTCTTTTACAGAATTTCCTAGGCAAGGAAGTGATGAAGCCTAATGTTAATGTAACCGATCAACCTTTGCGATTACGTGGAAATGCTTCTCATCCTTTTGATGGAGAAGGGGTAGAGGGGCAAACACTCAATATTATTGAAAATGGTATTTTAAAAACTTGGCTTCTTTCATCGTCTACAGCACGTGAATTGGGACTTAAAACAAATGGACACGGTATACGTTCGGCATCATTAGTGCAGCCGACAAGTACAAATTTTGCTATTGAACCGGGTTTAGTATCGCCTTGCGATATGATAAAAGGTTTGCGAAATGGATTTTATGTGACTGAATTATTCGGTCATGGCATTGATTTTATTACTGGTCAGTATAGTCGTGGGGCTTCCGGTTTTTGGATTGAAAATGGTGAAATTGCTTATCCGGTAAGTGAAGTAACGCTAGGTTCTGATTTGCTTCATATGTTAGCACATTTAACACCTGCCAATGATATTGATCGGCGTTATAGTACAGCTGCTCCAACATTGTTAATTGAAGGGATGACACTTGCAGGAAAATAACACGCATCATTCTTCTGATTTAAATCTTTTGCGTGACGTTTGTCGAGAGGCAGGAGATTTAGCAATGCGGTATTTTGGATGCACGTTGGATGTCTGGATTAAAGAAGGTAATTCCCCGGTCAGTGAAGCAGATTTTGCTGTTGATCATTTCTTGAAAGAGAAGCTTCTAGGGGCACGTCCAAATTATGGATGGATTTCAGAAGAAACAAAAGATAATCGAGAAAAACAAGATTATTATGAGCGCTCTTTTGTTGTTGATCCTATTGATGGAACGCGTGGTTTTCTTTCTGGCAGTCCTTATTGGTGTATTTCGGTTGCCATTATTGAGAATGGGCGTCCTATTGTGGGCGTACTACAATGTCCGGCTCAAGGAGATGTTTATACAGCTGTAACGGGTGGAGGGGCAACATTAAATGGGATAAAACTTCCTCGTTTAGCCTTTCAGGTTCATCGAAAATATAAAATTTCACTTGATAAATCGCTCGCACAAAAATTACCAGATGATTTTCTCAATCAAGTCAGTCTTTACCATTATCTTCCTTCTCTTGCTTATCGTATTGTTCTTGTTGCTCAAGATGAAATTGATATCGTATTAGTTCGTCCAAATTGTCATGAATGGGATATTGCCGCTGCTGATCTTATTTTGCAGGAGTGTGGAGGGTGTTTTTTATCGCTTGATGCCTCTTTACTATCTTATGGAATTGAACCTTACCAATATGGACTTTTAATTGCTGGTAAAAATAATTGCTGTCAAGATATGATAGATGTTGTTCGTCAAACAAAGTTAGTTTAATCACGTAAAAGCATGCTAAAATAATCTAAATAATATAGAGGCACATATGACTGAAACCAACGAAAAAAAACAATATTTACATCTTGTATTTGGTGGGGAATTAAAAAATCTTAACAGTAATCAATTCAAGAATCCCGATGATTTAGATGTGGTTGGTATTTTCTCAGATTATCAATCGGCTAAAGAAGCATGGCAGGCAAAAGCACAAAGCAGTGTAGATAATGCATTACAACGTTATTACATTGTAGATTTGCATCAGTTTCTTGATGCTGAGTTAGGCGATGCAGAATAAAGCTTGAATATTTGGTTATTATAGCCTGTAGATTGGCTGCAAGCTTTTGTTTAGTCATCTTTTTCAGAGGTACTTTCTTCGGGTAAAATAGAACGTCGTAAAAAAGAATATGCTTGTTGTTTAAAATTCATATGTTTTCTTAAGGAAACATTTCTCAAGGCACCAAAGTCCATTTCATAATAGTGTTCGTGCAAGGTATAAAATCCATTGTTGCACCACCATCTTTACGCTTAATAAAAATGCAAGACAGTTCTATTAACCTATTTACAACAGCAATATTATCATGACGAGTGATCACTCGAAGTTTATGATTATATTGGGAATAGTCACTCTGCTCTTGAATGGGGTATGAGACATTAATGCATTAAGATTAATAAAAAGAGTAGCATTATTAATGATATCAATTACTACTTTGTTGAGGTTATTAGCACTCCCTACTTACTCCATTGTATTTTTTTCAACGAGTTATTACTGTAAGCTTAGAAGCCATGAAAGTCGTTAGAAACTTACCAAAATTAGAAACTTAGAGAAACTGAATAGATTTATGAAGTTAACTTACCTCATAAGGTTTTCTTGAGTACTCGTTTAAAACTACAATCTATAAGTTAATCATTTTGTGTTGATTACATACAATCTTAAAAGGATAATATATCATACGACCTTCTGAAAAGAGAGGATTTAAAATTTTGAAAACTCTTATTTAAATTGCTTTAAGACTTTTAAGAAATTCTCTCTTAAATAAGAAGTTCTCTATTAAAAAAGATTAGATTTTTCTGGATTACCTTTAAGAGATGATATCACAATTTAAAATGAGAACTCTATACCGTTCAAAAGCTTTTTAAGATTAGTTTTACATATTCATTTTATTGAAATGAAATAATAGAGATTGAGCTTCCTTTTAAACATATTTTATTTATTGTATTTATATTAGGTTGTAATGTCTATATGGATTATTTTTTGAAAAATTGACAATACCTAACATATGTAAAAATAAGTTTTTTCTCTAAAATACCAACGTGTACAATTCAAAGCCTCACTAAAATCATAAGAAGTATTTATTCAGTGAGCTGAAAAAATATGTCATAGGTTGTATGGTATTTATCATTTATATTTTCAAAATTATAATTGATTGAAAAATAGTTTTGTTATTTTTGAGTAAGATTTTTATAGGGTGCAGAATGAAGCGATAAAATTTCATTAAAAGAGATTTAAATAATGTGTATATGTTATTTTTATAGGAAAGTTTTAAAAAAATATGGTGATAAAATTGCATTTTTTGTCCTTTATGTATTGAATTTTCTCATGGATTAAGCGTTTTTTATTTAAGATATGGATGATATTAAAAAAATACGGAAGCAACCACTAGTGTTGATGAATTTTTTAACAAAATAAGCATATAGATATCTTAAAATAGCTGGATGAGGTGATTTTAAATGGTAGAATTAAAGGCACATACGGCTCTTTTAAGCTATCGGATAATTGGTTTTTGCTTATGTCCTGTTATTCCTTTTTATTTGTTCTTTCGTGCTATTCGTGGAAAAGAAGAGTGGTGTCGCAAAAAAGAGCGTTTAGGTAAAAGTTCTCATGTACGCCCCCAAGGTTCATTAGTTTGGTTGCATGCAGCAAGTGTTGGAGAAACACTTGCAATTTTTCCACTTGTAAATTATATTTTATCATTGAAAATCAATGTGTTAATGACAACTGGGACTGTGACATCTTCTACTCTTGTGAAAAAACATTTTGGTAATAGGTTGATTCATCAATATGCTCCTTTGGATTTAGATTTTGCAGTGCGCCGTTTTATTAGTCATTGGAAGCCTGATCTCGTCTTGATTTGTGAATCAGAAATTTGGCCCCTTCGTATTAAAGAACTTGCAAAAATGCGTATTCCGCAGATTTTGGTTAATGCCCATATGTCTGAACGTTCTTTTAAAGCTTGGCAAAAACGACGCGTTCTTGCCAAACATATTTTTAAGGATATTGATTTGGCGATTGGTCAAAACGAAAGAGATGTAGCTTATTACCATAAACTTGGCGTAAAATCTGTTACGTTTTCTGGTAATCTCAAGGCTGATGTTTTTCTGGTTGAAAATCAAGCATTGCTTGCACGTTATCGTAATGCTATCGGCAATCGCCCAGTTTGGGCAGCTGTTTCAACGCATGAAGGGGAAGAGGAGATTGCTTTTGAGGTCCATAAGATTGTTAAAAATTATTTGCCAGATTTATTGACAATTATTGTGCCTCGTCATCCTGAACGTTCAGAAGATCTTATCAGAAAATGCGATAATAAGGGGTTAAGTTTTATTCGTAGGAGTAGAGATGCTGTTCCAAGCATGAATACCGATATTTTATGGGGAGATACCATTGGAGAAATGGGGCTTTTTCTTCGCTTATCGAAAGTTTCTTTCGTTGGTAAATCGTTATGTGGAAATGGTGGACACAATCCATTGGAATTGGCTTTACTTGGTTCCGCTATTTTGACAGGGCCCCATGTTTCAAATTTTCAAGAGATGTTCAAACAATTTCTAACGCATGATGCAGCATATATGGTTCAAGATACAAAACAGCTTGCTATTCAGGTGTATAAGCTTTTAACAAATGAAACATTGCGACAAGAAATGGTTGATAAGGCTCATGAAGTGGCGACAGGTATGGCAGGTGCACTTGAGCGCACATTAAAGATTTTAGATCCATTTTTACAACCCCTTGTAATACAAACAGGTTTACGTCAGCGTCAGGGTAGATATGCATATTAGCGCCCCCCATTTTTGGTGGAAAAATAAAAGCTTTTTGCGTTTTGTATTAGCCCCAGTTTCATGGGGGTATGGTTATTTTTCAAGTCGTTTTATGGCAAGACAGCCTCCCGTGATTAATCTGCCTGTTTTGTGTATTGGAAATTTTACATGTGGTGGTGCGGGTAAAACGCCGGTTGTTATTGCTTTTACCAAGGTGGCTAAAGAACTTGGTTTTGTACCTGGTATTGTATCTCGTGGTTATGGTGGATCAGTTAAAGGGGTACATCTTGTAAATGAGAAATATGATACTCCACACAATGTTGGAGATGAGGCACTTTTACTTGCACGGCATGCTTTTGTAGCTGTATCACCTAATCGTTATGCAGCGGCGCAACGGCTTAAGCAAGAGGGATGTAATCTTATTTTAATGGATGATGGATTTCAAAGTCGCCGTCTTTATATGGATTATGCGTTACTCGTTGTTGATGCGATGCGCGGTTTTGGTAATGGAGCTGTCTTTCCAGCAGGACCTTTGCGCGTACCATTAAAAACGCAGTTTTCTTTTATGGATAGTGTTTTATTGATTGGTCACTCCGATGTGCCTGATAATGTTGCTTTTCTTGTTTCGCGTACTGGAAAGCCTTTATATCGTGCTCATCTTAAAGCCAGTGCTTCTGATGAGGTTTCAGGAAAATCATTTTTGGCATTTGCCGGTATTGGCAATCCAGATAAATTTTTTAAATCTATTAAAGAATTGTCTGGTCATGTGGTGCAAACTTACATATATCCAGACCACTATTTTTTCACAGATGAAAATTTAAAAAGCCTTATACAAAAGGCTAAAATGCACAATTTATGGCTCGCAACAACAGCTAAAGATTATACCCGTATACAGACAATTCACACGCAAAAAGATTTGAAAAATCTTATTGTCTTTGATGTGAATGTCGATTTTGTTCAAAAAGACTTCTGTCGCATGGTTCTTGAGGAGGTCATGACCCGCTTTAGAAAACGTTCCCTTGAGTTTTCTTGTCTAAAAGGCAAAGGCTAAATTTATAGCTTTCAAAGGGTTATTTTTCTTTTGTTTTTAACAATTGCTTGAGATATGGGTTGCACTCAAGTTCACGTTGATAGGAGATTTCACAACTAGCATATGCTTCTTGGCGGTGATGATTCCAATATTTTAAATCATCTATAGGGATTTTTTGCCCGCTAACAGCACAAATAGTATAGGTACCATATTCTATAATGTCATATCCGTTATTAGAATAATGAATTTTTGCTTCGCGTTCACTATCGGAAAACATTATAACTCCTTTTTGCTTGATACAAGAGATTCAAGAAAAGTGCCATAAAATATATTATAAAGTCGAGAGTTAATTTAAAAATATTTTTCTTGTCAAAATGATGAAGAGTTTATTTTCTGCCAAAAAGCCGTTCTATATCTGCCAATTTGAGTTCAATATAAGTAGGGCGTCCATGATTACATGTACTTGTATTAGGTATTGCCTCCATTTGCCGTAATAGTGTGTTCATTTCTTCGGGGCGTAAAAGGCGCCCTGACCGTATTGAGCCGTGACAGGCCATCGTTGCTGCAACATAATCAAGCATTTCTTTTAAATTATTTGTTGTATCATACTCAGCGGCCTCATCTGCGAGATCTTTAATAAGGGCTTGGACGTTGATCTCTCCTAACATGGAAGGTGTTTCACGCACAA
Source organism: Bartonella sp. CL100XZDX (assembly GCF_042195375.1). Classification (NCBI taxonomy): domain Bacteria; kingdom Pseudomonadati; phylum Pseudomonadota; class Alphaproteobacteria; order Hyphomicrobiales; family Bartonellaceae; genus Bartonella; species Bartonella sp. CL100XZDX. The sequence goes on from NZ_JBHIOH010000053.1 coordinate 19,174, forward strand.
CAATTGCTCCTGGTCCAAATGGTTCTATTCCTAATCCAAATTTTTGCAAAGCATCTTTATGCGTTAAAAGACATGTTGCATCCTCTTCAGAGAGTTCTACAATTTCAGGAATAAGTAATAACTGTGAAGGAAGCGGTTTGGAATAAAGTGCATTTTTGAGTGCTTCATAAACCAATCGTTCGTGAGCTGCATGCTGATCGACAATGATCAAACTATCTTGTGTTTGGGCGATAATATAGTTTTTATGGATTTGTGCTCTGGCCGCTCCTAATGGATAAGATAACTCTTCTGATGAAGATGTAGTGCTTGGAATGTATGCATCCCCACTTGGTGTATTTAAGCCCTCCATAATAGGAGCGGCATCTTCTTTTAAATCAAAAGAGCTAGTACTATCCAATGGTTTTTGGACCATTGAAGCGCTGGTAAAATGATGAGGCTGTGAACTGTAAGAAGAGGACAGGTGCGTGTTCTTAAAATTGCCTAATGGTTGTTGTGCCAATGATTGTTGTGCCAATGATTGTTGTGTTTGAAATGCAGCAAGCATTGCTTCAGAGCGGGTTGAGGTAGGACGAATACCAGATTGCTGCAATGCTTCACGAATAGCTCCAACAATCAAACCACGAATTAATCCTGGATCACGGAATCGTACATCAGCTTTGGCTGGGTGAACATTAACATCTACCTCAGCAGGTGGGAGATCAATAAAAAGTATAGCGACAGGATAACGATCTCGTGTCATGACATCAGCATAAGCACCTCGGATAGCGCCCCATAGAAACTTGTCACGCACGGGACGCCCATTAACATAAGCAAATTGATGAAGGCTGTTATTTCGGTTGAAAGATGGTAAACAGGCAAAACCTGTTAAGCGCACCGCTTCGCGTTCAGCATTCAGCGCAATGCTATTAGGGGCAAATTCTTTTCCCATAATTTGCGTAATACGTTGTAATTGTCCTTGAATATTATTTTCTGTAGCAGACAGTTCTATAGATGTTCTGTCTAATCCTGAAAGAGAAAAGCGGATATGTGGAAATGCAATAGCAATTCGCTTAATCATATCGCTAATAGCATTTGTTTCAGCCCGATCAGTTTTCATAAATTTTAATCGTGCCGGCGTGACAAAGAAAAGATCACGAACTTCAACAATTGTTCCAAGATTTGCAGCAGCTGGTTTGGGTCCTACAATTTTTCCTGCAGTAACGGAAATTTCAGCAGCGCTCTCAGCATCTTTTGTTCGTGAAATGAGTTTAAGTTTAGCAACAGAACCAATAGAGGGGAGGGCTTCTCCTCTAAATCCAAGGAAGCAGATATTGTGTACGTCATCGGTAATCTTTGAGGTACAATGGCGAGAAACTGCTAAAGTTAACTGATCTGCAGGAATTCCATAACCATTATCACTCACCTTTATAAAATTTTTTCCACCATTTGCTGTAATAATTTCAATGCGTGTTGCACCAGCATCAATAGCGTTTTCAACAAGTTCTTTGACAACATTTGCTGGTCGTTCAATAACTTCACCGGCGGCGATTTGATTAATAATATTTTCGCTAAGATGGCGTATAATCATAATAAATTCTAACAGGAATCTTAAGGGTTCTATGGAAAATTATGATAACATCATTTGCGCGACATTCAAGAACAAGAGAGCTGAGAGGTATTATTTTTACAATACCTCCTATTTTATTTTATGTTAACAAATCAGTTGGAAAAAACATAAAAATAGTTTTTATCACTTTAAAATAGCTTGCACCAATTTATCATCTAGGTCAAAAAAGAAACAATGTAAAAAGGGAAGGCAATATATATGGCGCGTATAAGCGGTATTTTAGCAGATAGTGATATACAAGCTTTGATTGAGAATAACGTTCTCAAGGCTCAGTATCCATTTGATAGATCTCAAATACAACCAGCAAGCCTTGATCTTCGTTTAGGGGAGAAAGCTTATCGTATACGTGCTTCTTTTATGCCGGGATCTGATACAAAAGTTTTGGATAAGCTTGAACGGTTAAAGTTGCATGAGTTTGATTTACGAGGTGGAGCCGTTTTGGAAACGGGGTGTGTTTATATTGTTCCTCTTTTGGAAAGTTTAGCGTTACCAGAATTTTTATCTGCTGTTGCCAATCCCAAAAGTTCTACAGGCCGATTAGATATTTTTACACGTGTCATTACGGATAATGCTCAAGAGTTTGATAAAGTTTGTGCTGGTTATCATGGTCCACTTTATTTGGAAATTAGTCCACGCACATTTCCAATTTTGGTGCATACAGGCTCACATTTATCACAGCTTCGGTTTAGAAAAGGGCAAAGTTATTTAAATGAAATAGAGTTGCACACTTTGCAAAGGCAAGAAACACTGATATCGGATGATTTTCCTAATATTAGTGTTGGTGGTATTGGTCTTTCCATTAATTTAAAGGGAGACGAAAACGGGCTTATAGGTTATCGTGGTAAACATCATACAAGTGTTATTGATATTGATAAACGTGCTGTTGCCCACGTTTTAGATTTTTGGGAACCTCTTTTTGATCGTGGTCAGAGGGAGTTGGTTCTTGATCCTGATGAATTTTACATTTTAGTTTCACGAGAGTCTGTTCATGTGCCTCCGCTTTATGCCGCAGAAATGACTCCTTTTGATCCTTTAGTTGGTGAGTTTAGGGTGCATTATGCAGGCTTTTTTGATCCAGGATTTGGGCATAAGGAGGCGGGTGGAAAAGGAGCAAGAGCGGTTTTAGAAGTGCGGAGCCATGAAGTTCCTTTTATCTTAGAGCATGGTCAAATTATTGGCCGTTTGGTCTATGAGCATATGCTTAATCGACCATCAACCCTTTATGGACATGATGTTGGATCACATTATCAAGCACAGGGTTTAAAGTTGTCCAAGCATTTTAAATGAGTTGGGAACCACGAATTTTGATAACATGTATGCAGAAAGCGTATTTTAGATAAAAGAAAATTTTATCCTTCATAAAACCGACGTCATGCATTTTATTTTCAGTTTTCAAAGTTATGGTTTTGTATTTGAGAGGGTATGAGAGGCATTTTTACTTCTTTTTTAAGAGGTTCTATCTATACAAACTCCATTTATGATGTGCAAAAGAATAGTTTTGGTTATTTCATCATGACAAAATCTAAAATGAAAGAATTTTACTATATTCAATATGTTATTCATATTTATTATTATAATAAATCAATAGGTTAATAAAATTCAATATAACAGTAGCGTATTCACTTTTCAAAGTAAATATGCGAGATTGGATGCTACACTTGGCGCCATTTTTCTAGAGCTTAAATGACCAGTATATTTTATTTCGTATAAAAATTATCCTTAAGAGCTAATAAATAAGTTTTTCACTACAGTTTAGTAACAATTTTTTTAAACATTGTTCTAATTTTAGTAACTCATTTATAGCCTCAAGATATAATATTGCTAGAAAATTATTCAATTAAATATGAAGAGCTTCTATTAGTATGAACATTAAAAGTTTTTTTATGCTTTATGTGAATTAGACACTGTATATTTTTATAAACTTTCATGAACAAGTAATAGGTCTCAGTTTTGAATATTGATATAAGAAGATTTATGGATGTATGCGACAGCTTTATTTACAGTATTAATAAAGGATTTTTTCATCTTTTGGAGGAGGTTATGGTTTATACTTAATGACACTCTATATTCTTAATAACTGATAATGTAAGGACCTTTGGAGGGAGAAACGACTTTAAATTATAACTAATTAAGCTACGGAGCAATCGCTTTCGAAGAGGTATTGGTTTAACGAGAGTATAACATTTCAATTGCACATGAACGATATATGAGTAGATACGTTATTAATGATACTACATACTGTGAGATTTTAAATTTGGATAAGAGAAATAAAGACGTTGTTTTTATCAATTAGTTTTTTTAGAAAGTTGCAATCTCTGTTACTTCTATCTATTCAATAGAGCGTTTTGGGAGGATGTCGAATAGGTAGGTATACGGATTCGCTTTTATGCGTTTTAGGATGTCTTCTTTTTTTATTTAGGAACAATGGTGCCATCAATGATTATTTCTTCAACACTTGATTATCGTAAAGCAGCAAAGCGTCGTCTTCCTCCCTTTCTTTTTCACTATATTGATGGTGGGGCTTATGCTGAAGAAACGATGCGACGTAATTGTACAGAACTTCAAGCACTTGCACTGCGTCAAAGGATTCTAAGGCAAGTTGGTGAAGTTGATCTTTCAATCAAGCTTTTTGATCAGACACTTGATTTACCGATTGTACTTGCACCTGTTGGGCTAACGGGCATGTATGCACGTCGTGGAGAAGTAAAAGCAGCGCGTGCCGCAGCGGCAAAAGGGATTCCTTTTACTCTATCCTCTGTTTCAGTTTGTCCCATTGCGGAAGTACAAGAGGCGGTTGGAGATGCATTTTGGTTTCAACTTTATGTTCTCAAAGATCGCGGTTTCATGCGTGATGCACTAGAACGGGCTTGGTTGGCTGGTGTACGCACGTTGGTTTTTACAGTTGATATGCCAATTCCTGGTGCACGTTATCGTGATGCGCATTCGGGAATGTCTGGTCCTTATGCTGGTTTACGTCGTTTTTTACAAGCTTTGACTCATCCATATTGGGCTTGGAACGTTGGTGTTATGGGGCGCCCTCATGTTCTTGGAAATGTCTCCACTTATCTCAAAAAGAAAATTGCATTGGATGATTACGTTGGTTGGCTTGGTGCAAATTTTGATCCATCAATTGGTTGGCATGATCTACAATGGATTCGCGATTTTTGGAAAGGAAAAATGATTTTGAAAGGTATTCTTGATCCAGAAGATGCGCGAGAAGCAGTAAAATTTGGTGCGGATGGTATTGTTGTTTCTAATCACGGCGGACGTCAGCTTGATGGTGTATTATCAACAACACGAGCGTTGCCTGCAATTGCGGATGCTGTAAAGGATCATTTGACTATTTTAGTGGACTCAGGTGTTCGTTCTGGTCTTGATGTTGTACGCATGATAGCACAAGGTGCGGATGCTGTTATGATTGGTCGTGCTTTTGTTTATGCGCTTGCAGCAGCAGGTAAGAAAGGTGTTATGCATCTCCTTGATCTTTTTGCTAATGAAATGCGGGTAGCTATGACACTGACCGGTACTCAGACAATCAAAGATATTACACGCAAAAGTTTAGTGAATATAGATATTTTTAAGTAACGAAATCAATATGTTATAACTTATTTTAGAAAAAGAAAGTCTTTTTATAGAGGAGCATAATTATATACTTTACAAATATGTTGATAGTTAAATTTAAATAGAAAAGATTAAGAAGCTCCTCTATAAAATCACAGAAAATACTAAGTAACTACAATAATATTAACGCAAAAATCTTAATAATAATAAACACAAAAAAAATACTAATAACATTGCATACATCTTTTATTTACGTTATTAACAGCTCATTCTATGGATAAAAAGGAACAAGCGCTGATATTAAAGGCAAAACAACTGTTGATATAGAAAAAATAGATATAAATAATGCTGTGAGCATTTTTCCCTCCTATATAAAAACATAATATATTAATCACTATTTTTCCACATTAGCATAAAATATAAACCTCATTTAGTTTTATTTTAATATAGAATAATATTAATTATGATATATAAATAAAATTATTAAAAATGTCAATATGTATTTATTGTAACATTTAATTATAATAAAATTGGATCAATATAAATAATTTTTCTATAATATATATATTATTTATATTAATTTTATTGAATAATATATTATAAGGATATGATATTGTTTTTATGGAGTACGTTTTTAAGCAATGAAAAAAATACCTGTACTATCTTTAAAAGAAGCTGGTTTACTGAGAGCAAGACTGCGTGAATTAATGTGCTTTTCTTGCATACTCAATGATTTATGATGTTTTTGAACTGGCGAACATATTAGGAAGCAGTTGAATATTTTTTTGTATAGTATGTCATTTCTAACACTATTTATGTGTTCTAGATTTATTTCATAATTTGTTAAAAATATCCAGTTTATTTTTATTACAGATGGGGTCGTTGTGTATTCATAATGATACAAATTGGCATAGAATGTTTTGTTCCATAATCGATTTAACAATTACATCTCCAAGCTTCTCCATGGATACTATGCTCTTCACAGACAACAACAGATTGGTGAGATTGGCATAACTCTAGCACAGATATATTATCTCAAAGTTGAATTGTTGGCACACTTGTAATTATTGGGATAACTTCATGTTTTTTGAAGCTCTTCAGTAATATAAGACAAATCTGAACAGTTTTTTCAGTAGCAAGTAAGAGAACATCTTTTCCTTTTTTTAACAGAAGTTTTGCTGATATCAATTTTTAAAGCATTTTTATGAATATTCATAACAGCACGCTTTCCTAAATCTATATAAACGGGTACAAGATTACTCAGATTAGCAGTTTCCATTTGATCTAATTACTACTCATAAGTAATTGAATAGTATTTACTTTATCGCTGAATAAAAAAGAAAAGTTTTTCTCTCTTTAAATAGATGATGGGTTGTCATCTAGCCAATAGGGATAGTTTGCGAGCAATTTGTTCGATGCAAGATAATTTAAATTGCAGTTACTTTTTATCACTTGAAGCTGTGAAAAGAAGGCTAAGATAGATGAAAGAATGTAAAAAATGATGGATACATTTTAGGATAAAAAATTATAATCCTGTTAATTCCACACCTGTTGCAGCTGATATTGGTGGCAAAAGAAATTTTACCAAAAAATTATCAAAATTATTGAGGACATTCCTCATGGCATGTAGACTAAACCTTTTTGTTGGTATGGGGGGATTTTCTTTGAGCTGAAATTGATTCTATCCCCTGAAATCAGCAATAATCTCTCAGGTTATGGCGTAAACTTTTTGGGGATGTTACAACACCACTGTCGTCCTTTTATGAAAAATGTTAGCATTTCAGATAAGCAGCTGTGAGGAGTTTCAACGTTTAATACAGCAAGCTCCAGAAACTCTCACGGATTTAGACGGGCTTCAAGATTTTTATATTTACAGCGATTAAATTTTTGAGAGAAAGTAAATCGTACGATGAGAGGTGAAACCCATCGTAGCGCGCGCGGGCTTAAGCCCTTCCAATTTGAAGGCGTGCTAAAACTTATTTTCCTCTGTTTAGCAGGTGTTAGCATTGAACATTTAAACTGGTCTATTTTTATTGTGCGTTATGATCGTCTAAAAATCTTGTTCTATCTTTTACCACTTTAATTGTGGTTTTGAAGGTTATAAAGAAAGGATTTTTATAAGCGAGAGGATTATCAGCCGATGTCTAAGCTGTTTGCATAAATAAAGGGGAGTTTTTTGTCTTTAAGCAATATGCTAGAAATTCAAAAAACTTTAGTTAACTTCATAAAAGAGATTACACCATCTTATACAGATTGCTCTGCAAATAACACAATTGCTGGTAAGGAATGGGGCATCACCAATTTTGATTTCTAAAAAAGAAACAATACGTATTAAATAGTCTTTAACTTTACAGACTTTTTAAGAATCCTTTCAGAACCTTTTAAAAAAGTGAATTGATAGAAGATTTTCTATCAAAATATAGCAACTTTTCTAACAAGTTACGAATAAATCTAAAAATATATATTAAATATAAAAAACAGTGCGATATGCGGGCTGTCTGGGCTTTAGAAATAAGAATCAAAGCGTATAAAGATGCATAGAGGTGAGATTAAGACATATCATTTTTATGATTCAATAAAAAAATTAAAGAAAAAATTCTATATCAAAAATTTAAGGTAGTTTAAAAGGTGGACGAGCAATGCATGGAAGGATGAGCGAGAAGGTGAATTAGGTGAGGGCGATTTATAGATTATCAGTATCTTTGTAAAAGTACCTTCTCAAGATAAATATTGTGATAAAGTAAGATTGTGGTTGAGTGTCGAAAGATAATACGCGCTCTTAATTTTTCCGTTATACACATCACAATAAACGCCATGAAAGGCACGGTCCTATTACAAACTTTCTCTAAGAGCAGTACATGAGTTTGCAAGATATTACAGTGATATTTTAAAAGAAGGATTTTATTTCAGGAAGAAATTGTCTTAAAATAGCAAAGCAATATTTTCCAAGAAATTGCTAGGCGAATTTTGAAAGTAAAAAAGCTAAGTTAAAAAATAAAAGCAAAAATGGTTGTTGGTTTTCTCTACTGGAGTTGCATGTTATTTCCACATAGGAAATTTACCTATAGAAAAATTAACAGCCCAGATCATTCACAACGTGTTCCCGCCACTTTAGCATGAAAAAGCAGATATAGTGCGAAAGTATTTGCCTTATCGTCAACATCATTATTATAATTAGGAAGCTGAAGCAACGTCATTTACAAATCACATAGAGCCTATACCATTATTCATTATATAGTTCCGTAGATTGCTTTTCTTCAAGCATGCCGGCTCCTAGATATTATTTTTGTTGAAAACAGAACCTTTGTGTATGATCAGTTCTTTGAACGACGATAGTAGTGCTATCCATAAAATCTTTTCTCATCTTCTTTTGATAAGATAACAAAGATGCCCTTAGAATACATCAATAGACTTAATCATTTTACACAAATATAACCTGTTCAATCCTTTAGTTTCAACTTAAACGTCCCTTAGTCACTCTAATTAAACCCAATCGACCACCAGAGTGTTTTAATCCTTTAAGTGCTTTTACTTTCTAATCTGAATGTATCCACCTCTTTTAAATCTTTTCATTGATAGATGTTTCAGAGAAATTATATTTTTATCACTTTATTTTCCGTTTATGTTTCCAATCACATAAACGTTCACCTTGTTCATTATGTTTTAAAATATCTCTCGCCAAATTTGGACTAATGACATTGATATCTTGTCGATTCAAATAAATTGGCAGCCATCCAATACAAGAAGTTCATTCATTCGTCGCGCAACTAGCTAGAAAGCTTAGTGCGCACATCAGCATCACTTTTCTATTAATTTCATTTTCTATCTCAAGCCGTGTTGTCGCTATCTTGAAAGCTTCCTTTGTTTGCTTTTGCTTCTCAACTTTTTTCCCAAGAAAAAAGGCTTTGACTAAAGCTATAAGAAAAGCTGCTATGATCGCTGACCTCACCGTCAGATATTTTTTTCCATATGAATAACGCTTTCGTCTTTTTCATATGAAGCATTTTGTGGGGTGTTCGGGTCCAATGGTATCACCTTTGTCTGGTGTTGTATTGGCTACGTTTCCAGCAGCGTCTTAAGCAAATCAATCAAGCTATTGAAATCTTTTTAGGCAATAGCACAAGAGACAAAAAAAGATTTTGACAAAAAGCCGCTTGAAGATATAGGAAGTTCTCTCCTCCTAGCCCCCCAGCCCATTTACATAACATAAAAAAGAGAAAGGCAATGAAATGATATTTGATGATGGCGATAGATATGTAACAATCCGTGAATGTGCACAGCTTTTTAGTGTATCCACAACAACGATTCGCCATTAGATGCCTCAGGTGTATTTCCAAAGCCATGCAAGCTAGGGAGAGCAGTAAGGTGAAGGAAAAAAGAGATTTTAGCATTCACTTCAACGAAAAATAAGGAGAAAATAAGAACAAATTAGATAAAATTATACAAACTGTAAAAGGTGGTCTGAAAATGGCTATTTAAAGAAAAAATCTATATATTTCAATATGTTTAAGAAATAAAATGGTGCCGCATGCCGGATTCGAACCAGCGACCCCATCATTACGAATGATGTGCTCTACCAACTGAGCTAATGCGGCATAGGTTTGTAAGTCAATAAAACAAAACTAATTTGAGGGTAATAGCTAAAAGTACGTATAAAAGCAAGAATGCATTTTTTCAATAATTTATAAATATGATAATAATTTGAAGGAGAAGTATGTAAAAGTCAGAGGAAAGTATTCTTTGACCTTAATGCTATAAAATGCTTTCCAATTTACGATAACACTTAAATTAAGAAGCTGGGAATGTAGATCTTTAGGATGAAAAATGGTGTCAAGATATCTTAGTAAAGATAAAAACATTTTCTGGTTCTTGAGAAAGAAATTTGTTGCATAAGTGATTGGGAAAATAAAGATCATCATAAACCCTTTATAATGTGCAAATAAGATGAGTAGAATTAGTTTAAAAGTTACTTCTCATTTTTATGGGAAGAAAAAGGGAGGAGGATTAATAAAATTAATCACGTTTTTTTATTTAAGAGGGAGTAAAAATCATGTCGGATGAAGATCGGCTGATAGAACTAGAAATGAAGCTAGCTTACCAAGAAAAATTCATTGAAGAACTTTCTCGAGAGGTAATTAATCAATGGAAAAGTTTGGATGAGATATCTAAAAAGTTGATATTTTAGCGAGACGATTTTCAGATTTAAAAGAACAGAGTGTTACTGAAGCTGTTATCTTACCATTTTCTCAATAGGGAGAAGGTGCGAAATATTTTTTATCATAATTGCAATTATTTACAGATGAGTTTTTATTTCACGCATTTTGTTAGACTTGTAGAATAATTTTTATAAGCTTCTTCATTAATTCTAATAAGTTCTAATCTTATAAGGAGAGCTGATATTAGAAGACGTTTTTTTACATGGGGTTTCTAGTACGAAAATTAAGAAAAGTTTTTGTAGAGTATAAAGAAGCAGCCATAGAAAAATATATGAACTGCAATATTTTAAGTTTTTTCTGTACAGAGTTTTCTTATAGGTGGGAGGTAGATTTATTCGCTAATTTTTTTAAATTGATACAAATGAAGTGATGTTATCGTTATCTATAGAAATCATAAGTGAGCGTCTATATTTATAATAAAGCGTTTTAATTTGTTCTGATGATCAAGTGATTTTCAGTTGTTTTATAGAGTGAGGGGTTTTAAGCGACATCGATTATGTTATAGGACAGAGAGCTCTAGAAGTTTTTTTCAAGATCAAATGTACTCTTCGTTATATGTATATGATATTTTGTGAAAAGGCTTTTGTTTTTCGTAATTTAAGATACAAAATACTATTGCTAAAGCACCAAAGATAGACCATGCGGGTAAATAAGTGAGAGTAATGCAAATGGAGGACAGAAAATCAGGCATTACCTTGCATAGAGATTGATTAAGGTGATAGATATCTGTTTGCAGAAGGTTTATTAAAATTTTATTAAAGGGGGTTGTTGTCCAATGTGATGTGATTACAGAGTGTGCGTTATCAATGACCAATGCTATAATGGTTAGTGTAACGAAAATGAAGGACATTAATTTAAATAAAGGGTGGAGCATATTTTTTCTTAAAACTTCAACGGGACATACGTATAATGCACAAAAAAATGAGGAGTTGCATTATGATGAGAAAATAAGTTTACGTTTGTTTTGTGTTTTTTGAAAGAGGTGCCTAATTTTTCAATAAAAGTTGAGGTTAAGTTCAACAAAAGTAGTGAGGCATGATGTCTGAAAAAAAGCACGAGGAATTGAAGCGTAGCCTTCAAAATCGCCATGTTCAAATGATTGCTTTGGGTGGCGTTATTGGGACGGGACTTTTTTATGGGTCAACCGAGGCAATTCAATTAGCTGGTCCCTCAGTTATTTTATCTTATCTTGTCGGCGGGCTTATTATGTATTTCATTATGCGAATGCTTGGTGAAATGTCAGTAGAAGAACCGTCTTCAGGAGCATTTAGTTTTTTTGCTTATAAATATTGGGGGAGATTAGCTGGTTTCATAACAGGTTGGAATTATTGGTTTCTTTATATTCTTGTGAGCATGGCTGAACTTACAGTGATAGGGTTTTACCTTGATCATTGGATTTTGATTGATCATTGGAAGACATCTTTCATTGTTCTTTTATTTGTTACATTTGTTAATTTGTTTAATGTTCGTTTTTATGGAGAATTTGAATTTGTTTGCGCTTTGATCAAAGTGGCTGCTGTTATTGGTATGATTATTTTGGGAATTTTTCTCATTGTCACTGGACTAGGGGAAAATCAAGCGAATATTCATTATCTTTGGGACCATGGCGGTTTTTTCCCTTATGGAGCAGTAGGGGTTGTTTTAGCAACTTCTGTAGTAATGTTTTCTTTTGGAGGAACGGAGCTTATTGGTATTGCTGCTGGAGAAGCATCTAATCCACAAAAAACAATTCCAGCGGCTATTCGTCAAGTTATGTGGAGGATTATAATTTTTTATATTGGTTCTATCAGCGTTATTATGATAATCAGCCCTTGGAATATGATTGGAAAAAATGGTAGTCCTTTTGTCACAATTTTCGAGACTATAGGAATTCCTGCTGCTGGTCATATTTTGAATTTTGTGGTGATTATGGCTGCTATTTCTGTTTACAATAGTGGCATTTATTCTAATGGCCGTATGCTTTATAGTTTAGCTGTACAAAAAAATGCACCACATATTTTTAGTAAACTGAGTGCTGCTCGTGTTCCTTATATTGCTATCCTTTTTTCATCATTATGTACGGCGTTGATTGTCGTTGTTAATGCTCTTGTTCCTGATAATAGTTTCATGCGGATCATGGCTCTTGCAACTGCAGCAGCAGTGATTACTTGGGCTATTATTGTTATTGTTCATTTGAAATTTCGCGATGCATATAAGAACAGAAAGGGCGATTTTATTTATGCATTTGGTTTATATCCTTACGCTAACTATCTTTGCCTCAGCTTTCTTGCTTTATTGTTTTGCATTATGTTTGTCAGTGGTTTTGGGCAAAATGGATTGATGACTCGACTTTTTGATATGATAGGAATAAGCGTGCCTTTTCTTGAAACATATATTCCTGTACAGATGCCTGATATGAGTTTGGCAGTCATTATTATTCCTCTATGGTGCTTGTTATTACTTTTAGGTTATAAACTGAAACGATAGAGAAAGAAGGGCTAATAAAAGGGATTGATTGGAATAAACTTTGGGGATTATAAAATTTGATGAGGTAACACAAGTTTTTGGTGATTTGTGTGTTTTAAGAAATATTACTGTACAGCTTACCGAAAGACGAATTGCTATTATAGGTGCGAATGGTTCTGGAAAAAGTACATTTGTTCGTCTTATTAATGGGCTCCAATTACCATCTCATGGTTTTGTAAGCGTTGATGGGCTTGATACCAAACGCGATGCAAAAGCAGTAAAGCGTAAAGTTGGATTTGTTTTTCAAAATCCAGATAATCAGATTGTTTTACCATTAGTTGAAGAGGACTTATCCTTTGGTCTCAAAAATTTAAAGCTTAATAAAGATGAAATTAAGGAGCGTGTAGATGAAATTTTACAGCGCTATGAACTTCAAGATTTCAGAAATCACGCTGTCCATTTATTAAGTGGTGGGCAAAAACAACTCGTTGCTATTTCCGGTGTAGTTGCAATGAAACCAGACTACATTATTTTTGATGAGCCGACGACATTACTTGATTTGCGAAATAAGCATCGCGTTACGCAAGTGATAGAAGAATTACCACAAACTGCAATAGTTGTATCGCATGATTTAGAGTTTTTGAAAAAGTTTGATAGAGTGCTGGTTTTTGATAAGGGGGAGATAGCAATTGATGATGTACCTTTTGTTGCTATAAAGGAGTATATAAGAAGAATGTCATGATCGGTTTATATATTCCGAGGGATACATTTATTCATAGGTTAAGGCCTGGAGTTAAGTTATTATTTCTTACGGCGTGTGGAACTTTTATAATAATGGTTTCTTCCATAGCGCTTCTTGGTTTATTTTTGTTGTTTGTCATCTTATTCTATAGAGTCGCCAAGATCCCTTTCAAAACTGTGATAAAGCAATTTAAATCGATGGGATTGCTTTTAGTTCTTCTATTTGTATTTCAAACTATTTTTAGCGGTTGGCTTACGGGGGTTGAGGTCATATTACGTCTTGTTATCCTCTTTTCTTTATCATCAGTTATTTCATTCACAACAAAAGTGTCAGATATGGTGGATGCAATTGAAGCAGGCCTCCAGCCCTTTCGTTGTTTTGGTATAAATCCATCAAAAGTGAGTATGGTTATCTCTATGGCGATCAGGTTTATTCCTCTTTTGAGTGAAAAGTTTAATGAGGTACATGAAGCACAGCAAGCACGGGGACTTAATACTAACATTGTTGCTCTTGCGATACCTTTAATTATACGGACCATAAGAATGGCGTCAGAAGTGGCTGAAGCATTGGAAGCGCGTTCTTATGATGCTGATACTATTGATACAGCATCTCGTAATAATCAGAGTTTTTATAGTAAAAGAAGAATTAAATGAATACAAAAGATTTAGTTTATATTGCTTTATTTGCCGCTATTTATGCTATTTTGGGCCTTTTCCCTTCTATTTATCTTCCTTTTCTTCTAGGGCTACCTGTTACAGCTCAATCGATGGGACCGATGCTAGCAGGGTCTATACTTGGGGCAAAAAGGGGTGCTTTAGCGTCACTCCTTTTTCTTGTTCTTGTTGCGATTGGATTACCTCTGTTGTCTGGTGGTCGTGGTGGAATCAGTGTCTTTTCAGGGATTGCAAGTGGTTATTTAATAGGTTTTCCATTTGCCGCATTTTTTATTGGTTTAATGGTAGAGTTGTTTTGGCAGCGGTTAAATTTTATAACATTATTTATGATAAATACTTTTGGTGGCATTGGGATAGTTTATTCTTTTGGGGTTCCATGGACAGCGTATATGACCAAAGTTTCTTTACTGAATGTTTTAATGGCTTCATCAGTTTTTTTGATAGGCGATTGTTTAAAAGCGTTGATTGCATCCTTTATTGCACTCGCGATTAAAAGATCTGTTCCTCTCATGCATTCAAAGCATAATAACTAAAATAAATGTATTATTTTGTTATGCTGTTGTTATATAATATTCGTATATCACTATTATTGAATTTAACTATAGTAATTTATGATATAATTAAACATTGTAGAATCTAATATGATTCATATAAGTAATATTATTAAAATAAATTATTATAGTATTTTTCTCTATATCTAAGGCATTTAAAGTGTACTTTTATAAATCTGATACTTTTCATTAATTGTACAACAATAACGAAAGCTTTTCCCTAGTGAAGGAATAATTCAGTGGATACAAAGGATTTGGTTTATATTGCTTTATTTGCCTCTATTTACGCTGTTTTGAGTCTTTTTCCTCCTCTTTATCTTCCTTTTTTGCTGGGTGTCCCTATTACAGCTCAGTCTATGGCTCCGATGTTAGCAGGCTCTATACTTGGAGCAAAAAGGGGAGCGTTAGCATCACTTCTTTTCCTTGTTCTTATTGCGATTGGGTTACCTCTATTGCCTAGTGGTCGTGGTGGAATTAGTGTTTTTTCAGGAGTTACAAGTGGTTATCTGATTAGTTTTCCATTTGCTGCATTTTTTATTGGCTTTATGGTAGAATTGTTTTGGCAGCGGTTAAATTTTATAATATTATTTATGATAAATACTGTGGGTGGCATTGGGATAGTCTATTCTTTTGGAATACCATGGGTAGCGTATATGACACAGGTTCCTTTTCTGACAGTTTTAATAAGTTCATTAGGTTTTTTTGTTAGTGGTTTCTTGAAAGTGCTGATTGCATCTTTTGTAGCGTTGACCATAAAAAAAACCGTTCCTCTCATTCATTCGGAAAAAGGGGCAGTTTTGTACTGAAGAACAAGTTTTTCCAAATGTATGTAGATTAAAAAGCACCACGGAATACCATTTTGTTTTGTCACTTTTTTATTGGTATTTTTATCTGCATAGCTCTCAGAGGTAGCCATACGAAAATTGAATGTTTCGGCACCAAAATTCTTTTTTCTTTCAGGAGCAGCCCCTAAATAGCCAATTAATATCATTTTATTCAACAGGCTTGTAAGTTTTATTCGATTTGCATATTATATGCATAAAGCCTTAGAATAATTTATTATTTTTTTAATATTTTTAGTTAATTAATCACTAATTTTAAAAGTGTTAAATTATATTAATTATATAAAAACATGGATAATTTAGTGTTCATCTAAAAACTCTTGATGTATATAGTGCCCTTATAAATGTATTAATATAAGGTATAAAAATGAGATTTGAATGGAATGAAGCTAAAACAAAAAGTAATCTTAGAAAGCACCGTGTAAAGTTTTGAAATAGCTGCATATGTTTTTTCTGATCCATTCTCCATGGCTAAACAAGACCGTATTGAAAATGGAGAGTATGGTTAGCAAGCTTTATGGCTCATGGATGTTTTTTTATTACTATTCGTAGCGCATATTGTCCATGACGATAAAAATGGCATAGAGGTAATCCGTATTATTTCAGCACGGCGAGCCAATTTGAAAGAGAGGAAACTTTATAAAGAAGAAAGTTCGTTATAAAATTGAGGTAGGTAACTTATCACCTTTGACAGATGAACAGAGAGTTGAAGTTGATAAACTGGCTGTAATGCCGGACAATACAATTGATTATAGAGATATTCCGTCACTCAATGATGCGTTCTGGAAAAATGCCGTTCGCAATCCATTCTATAAACCACCCAAAACTGTTACAACAGTGCGTGTGGATTCAGACGTTCTAGCGTGACTTTAAAAGTCAAGGGAAAGGATATCAAATGCGTATTAACGCCATTTTACGTGATACTATGCTTCGTTCAATGCACTGATTTCTCCTCCACTTAAAAGCCGGGAAGGGGGAGCCCATATTCTAAAAATCTAAGCAGCTTTCACTGCAGAGTTCTCTAAAATTCGTATTGCTTTTGCAATTAAAATTGTATAGCTTCGATCTTTAACTAACTAATTCTAAACAATACAATATATTTTGGATACACCACCTTCTCGTGGCCACTAAGATAACTTGGGAAGCACCTGCCATCTGATAAGACTATAGACATTGTAATTATGTTAACTTTATGAATACCATTAACTTTTTTTCTTATAAATATAAAATAGATCCAGCCTCAGAATTAGTTAATATCAATGATGCTGATAAATTTTTATAGGAAAGAAGATACGATTTTAACTGTGATAATCAATGTGCTACTTTAATAATCGAAAATTTTTCTGTGAACTCGAAGATCTGCTATTGGATTTATGTTTTAACGGGAGAAAATAGTCCTTATAATCCTGAAGTTATTGATTCTGAAAACGACTTTCAGAATATTCCTAACCCACGTTCTAAAAATCAGATTGAACAGAATAAGCAATATTTTGGAATTTTGATTCCTATAGAGTTTACTCTTTTTTCTTCAAATAAAGAGTTAAACAAATTCTTGCAGCTACACTACAAAAAATCTTTTCCCCCGAAAACGATTGACATCTCACCTGATATTGTTGGTAAGGAAGAGTTCGAAAAAAAATTGCTTTTAATTAAAGAAATAAAACTGAAATATACACAACCAAAACAATTAGATTTTTTTGCAATGCAATCAGAAGACAACTTGCTAAAGATGGCTAAACTTTTGTTAGGTGAATTTCCCACGGATGATTATTCTGAAAAGGAACTTGACTTGGGTATCAAATTTAAAGAAAAAAATAATTTAAAGAATTATTTTTTGAATCTTTTTAAAAAATATAAATTAAATCTAGCATTTAAAAACATAAGTTTTGTTGGAAAGACACATAATAATTTTGATATAATCTTTAATACTTAAACTTTTCAACATAAATTTGCTATTAAAACAAGTAAAAATGATAATGGTATGTATAATGAAGGTCATATAAAAGAAAAATTAAAGCATGAAATCGTAAGTTTTACTGTATCTCTTTACTAGAGCACTGTAGCGTGTAAATAGATATATTTATTAAACTGCGTGTACGCAACATAAGGAAGAATACACAGACTAAAAAAAGGTACCAAATTATAATATTTGAATATCCAAGAGCAATATCTAAGTACCAAAGTACGGTATCCAATGAAAAAGAAAACTTGTGCTCCACGTACTTAGAAATGACAGGCAAAGAAACAGTTTCTTTATAACTACTTGGGAAAATTAAAACGACAAGCGCTAAAATTATTAACTTTAGGAGACTGTGCATATACTGATGTAACTCACATGTTAATCTCTTCCAACCTGTTGTATTGCCGCATTTATATTGTGGGTTGTTTTGCAACTCAGAAGGGATATTAGAATTGCATAAAATTGCAAAAACAGTTGTTACGATCACCAAAGAAATAGACGCGAATGTCAAAATACCCTGAATAAAGTCAAGATTTTTTCTTATTCCTAAAAAACATACAAATATAAAAATTATAACGCCAAACAAGGCTTTTCTCTTCTTATCTGTAAACATATTTATTTCCTGTGAAAAAATTATGATCTCAATTTCTTAAATTATTTTCTGATATAAAAACACAAACTACCTTTTAGTCTTTTTAGCATTTGCTTTTCTTTTAATAGCAATGTCTTCTATTGCATCCAGTTGCTTTTAATATTTTAGTTAACCTCGTCTATGATTTATCTATAGTTGATGATAGCTTTAAACACAGAGCTCCATAATCCCAAACTCTTACTTGCATTTTGATACCCAAATCCACCTTTCAACAAAGCCCATCGCACTGGCAATCCTTTCATAAAGATTAAAGAAAAGCTCTGTTATTTCAAAAGTACACGAAAGGGAATCATAATTGCCGCAACATTTTTTGCGCTGATGCTGGCTACTCATGTTTAAAAAAACAAATATTTTGAAATTCGCGTATCCTAAAATCCTTAATTTGTATTAATGGATTTATTTACTTTATAAATTTGATACTATAGAGCTATTTTAGCTTCTAGAAATATATTGTACATTAAAAAAACTTTTTAATCACTCTTTAAATGCATATCCAATCCAAAAATGATCAGCACTTTTCACTATTTTGCTACTTTTTAGAAATCTATTTTAAACTCTCCTATCATTAGTTCATGAAGAGTTTTGGCGCGTGAAAGAAGGTCTTTTTCAATCTCTTCACAATACTTAGAAAAATCTGTTGCTCTTGGAATGATTTTTTTAGATATGCTTTCTACGTTGCTCTGCAAAATGCGTTTTAAGGACTCTTTCAAAATCAATAAGGAAATATCTTTGAGTTCAGTTTGATAAGCTTGAGAAGAGGTATTATAGTCCATATATTTTCGCATGTGGAAGCTACCACAAGAGAACAAGCGAAAAGTATTAGAGATATCATCATTTGAAGCTTTTACAGCAATAAACCTGTGAAGCCATATGCAAGTCTCAAGTGCATTTTCTTCATTCGGTTTTTGTTTTTAATTTTCCATACGACACACGGCTATTTCAGGCTATTACTTTGGGTTGATTAAGATTTGTAAGGAAAGTTGATTGGCTAGCAGTTAAGGCTGAGTTTAAAGACTGGGATTATAAAGCCCAAGGGCTGAAAGAAGCCGGTGCGGCTATCGTGGCATTGGCTGTCACGGGGGCGCGGTTACGGGCGGAGCAGCCTTGGGTGCTGCCAGTGCCATTACCGGTGCATTGGGGCTTGGCTCGAGCACCGCCATGAATGCGGTGATACAGGCAGGTGTCCAAGCATTGATTGACAAAAGCGCTGTGGCTTTTGTCAATCATCGCGGCAATATTGCCGGCGCCTTGCATGAGCTTGGCTCTTCAAAGAATGTTCCCAGCATTGTCTCATCGATGTTAATGGCGGGCTTAACCAGTCAAATAACGGAAATGGCAGGTGTTGGACAATCTTTGCCTAAAACGGCTCCTTTTGTCGATCGTATCGCCCGTGAAGCGGAAAAGAACCTGATCAAAGCCGCCATTGGCACAGGCGTGCAAACGGCTCTTGAGGGTGGTTCTCTTGACAAGAACTTTTTTAACAATCTGCGCATTGCCCTGTCTGATACGGTTGGCAAATCGTTGGCAGAAAAAATCGGTACCGCCAAGGCTGAAGGCAAAATAGATACGGTCACGCAGATCGTTGCCCACGCTGGTCTTGGCTGTTTAAAAGGCGCGGTTGCGAGTGGTGCTTGCACGGCCGGTGCTGTGGGGGGTGCTGTGGGCGAAGCCTCAGCCATGCTCCAGTTTCAATTGTGGGTGCAAGGCATTGTGAAAGAGGAAATGGGGGATCTAAACGGTCGCACCCCAACTCCGGAAGAGGAAGCGCGTATAAACGCAAAGATTGATGCGCAGTTTGCTGACTTTAGCGATCATGCCATTGATGTCGCACGGGTTACAGGGGGCGTTGCCGCTGCCCTTGCTGGTGGTGATGTCAATACTGGCGCGGATGCCGCTGGAAATGCTGCGGAGAATAATTTTCTTCCTGCGGTAGCAGCATTCATTGTGTCGCTTACACCAGAAGAGTTGGCAGCTCTGTCTCTTTTTATGGCTGGCGGAGCAACTGTTGTTGGATCCTCTAGCAATAAGACGGCTATAACGGATTTCCTTGGCTATTTGTTTGCATCGAAAAATGCAGAAGAAGACAGCGAAAAAACAAACCAAAACTCAAAAGAAGAAAAAAATAAAGCTTCTCAGAAGGAAAGTAAAAATAAGAAAAAAACGGAAACAATAAAGAACCACAAAACAATAATGATGGAAAGGGTAACATATTTGGACAAGTCAGGAAGCATCATGATAAAAAACGCGATGAGAAAAAACAAGAATTAAATGATGAAGGATGTAGAACATGCAAAACAGAAATAGTATTCAAAACTAAGACGGATAAGGGGGTAGTAAGATCTCGTGCGG
Organism: Bartonella sp. CL100XZDX; assembly: GCF_042195375.1. Classification (NCBI taxonomy): domain Bacteria; kingdom Pseudomonadati; phylum Pseudomonadota; class Alphaproteobacteria; order Hyphomicrobiales; family Bartonellaceae; genus Bartonella; species Bartonella sp. CL100XZDX. The sequence goes on from NZ_JBHIOH010000053.1 coordinate 39,772, forward strand.
ATATTGTTTATATAGAGAATGGTAAAATAAAAATTGGCGAGGTAAAAACGGGGAAGAATTCTAAATTAAGTGAACAACAAAAGATTTTAAAAGAGGCATATAAAGAAGGAAATGCAGAGCCCACAAAAGGCAAATTTACGGAATTTCTTAAAGATAACAAAGAGTTCTTAGAAAAATATCAAAAAGATTTCAAAGATTTTAAAGGAAGTAAGAAAGAATTGGAAAATGAGAATAGAAAATGGATTAAAGAACAATTGAATAATAAGTTAGACAAAACTGACGTTAACGTTTTTCATTATCCAGGACTTTTTGAATGAAAGTGAATAGCGATGCGAACTAAAGACGTGACAGAGATTTTAAAAACGCTTGGCTGGGAACCTTATCGTGCTGAAGATGGTAGTATGTTTGCGCATTATCATCTTCCCGATCGCATTGTAGGCATTAGTTATGATGTTGTAGATTATGGAGAGGATGGGGGAAAGTTTCGGCTATCGGCTGATCTTACCACTGTGCTTATTGCCTTGCTTGGGAATATGCTAGTGGTGAAGTATCACAGGATAAGTATGAAGATACGCTGTTTTCTGCGAAAGAGGATTTCGATGTTACAGCTTCAGATCTCTCAGAAAGCCATGTTAAGGAATCTTTAAATAAGGTTATCGCTTGGGCGAAAGCACAAGATATTGAACAAAAATTACGTGAAAAAGCAGCCAATCATTCTGCTGTTGCAGAAGCATTACTTGGTGATATTGAGGCTTTAAAAAGTTCTAAGTTTACACCCCAATTACATGTACCAGAATTTTCAGATTACAAAACAATAGGGTGGATTGAGCGCCTCATTCTTTTTGCGCAAGCTTATAAAAACGGGGAGTTAGATGACATTTTAGCGCGTAAAAAACCTAAACAGTGGTCGATGAGTCTTACAGCAGCAACTCGCATTTTTAAAATTCAAGGGTGGTTTGCCACAGAGCTTGGGAAAATGTGGTTGGTTTTGCCGGATCGTTTTATTAAGTTAGATTTTGGCTTTGTACATCTCTATGATCAGTACAATATTCATCTCGAAGCTGAAATATCTAATGAAGAGATTTCTTTGGCTTGCTTGTATATTCATTTTTGTGGACAACGTAATCTTGTACGACCTACGGATATTTATCGATCTTTTAATACGATTGGAGGAGAGAATTTTCGTGGGGTTGATAAAGGAATTGATATTTGTGTAGAAATATTGAATGAGCAAGAGTTGACAAAAATCTCTGAGCGGATAATACAATGGGCACGTGCCCAAGATTTACAAGCATCAATAGAAAGCAAAACACGTGTTCAAAAGTATAGCTACAATATAGATATAGTCTGGCATTTGGCTTGCTTAGCGTTGACAGGTCGAATTGATACCCTGAAATCTTATAAAAATTTTCTAGAAGCTGGTACGATTTCTGAACATTTGGATGATGATTTGGATGATGATGAAGTAGAAAAATATGTTAACCATGCCGTTGAATTTGCTGAAAAACATCTGAAAATCCTTAATGAGCGAGAAGCAGCAGAAGCACATTTTGGTCCGAAAGCTTTGATTACTTTCAATAAAGTTACAGAGCAATTAAAAGAAATGGGTTGGACAGTTTATCGTGATAAAAACTACAATCGCAATGCTTATTTTATAAGTAAAGACCGTATCATCAATATAATGTATAACCTTCAAAGTGATGAAGAAGAGCCGATTGTTGCATTTAAGGCTTCCCTTTCAATACTTGGCTTTTCCTCTGCTCATAAAGAGATTTTTTATAATATGCCTCAATATATAGCCCTCAAAGAAGCAGAAGAAGTTTATACAGTTTCTACTACTGAATTGGATAGAGGCAAGCTAAAGGAGATTTGTACAGATATACTTGAATGGGCAGATCGACAAAATGTCAATCAGATCATTTATAATTATGTAGCTTTTCCCCCAGACAGTGAACTTGATCTTGTAGCGCGTCACCTTATTGCGCTTGTTTTGATTGGGGATGTTGAAAAGCTCAAATCTTATAAGGAGAATTTTAGAAAGGGAAATTCTTTAGGTTTTGTGGAAGAAATCTCAAAATATAGAATTGATAATCTCCTCACTCTTGCACGGGGTTATCGAGCAGGTTTTCCGAAAAATGCACCGATTTTGAGCTTGGATCCGCAAACAGCATCTGTTGCTTCTAAAACAACTTCTGTTGAAGAGGCAGAGGAAGTGGATGAAGTGGATGACAATGATGATCGTCTCACCATGGAAAGTGCTCATGCACTTTTAAAAAGCTTAGGCTGGTCAACCGAGAAAATCAATGAGAATGACCATATGGCAAGCTATCAATTGGCTGATCGTGAAGTAGACATTCTTTATAACGACGAAATTGCCAAAGATTACCCGCAATTTGATAGCGCCTTTTTGATTAGCACGGGCATTCTTTCCACCGCTTGTAAATTCATTGATCCTACCCACACGGAAGATATTCCAGATATACAGCTTAATTTTGAAGCCAAGGGATTGGAAATCTTTGAACCAGAAGTCACTACGGATCGTTTAACACAGGCGCTTGATGATGCTTTAGAATGGGCGGTAACAGACATTGACCTTTCTAAAAGACTTCGCTCTGATTATGGCACTGCTCCTTGGGAAAAAGGCGCCACGTCTAAAGCAAACGATACGGATTATGCTTTACTTCATCTTGGCGCTCTTGCTTTATTGGGTGATGTTGAGACCTTACAATCTTATCAGAAAAGCTTTACGGCAGGTGATCACCTAGGCTTTGACGAGAGCATCAACAAAACCCACCTTGAACATGCATTAGCTTTAGCCAAAGAAGTAGCAAAGGTGAAGCAAGTGAGTTACGCTTTGATTGAACGGGTAGCAAAAGATTTTGATAATCACTCAGAGCTTTCTAGCGAGGAATAACCTCGCTCTTGGAAGGAGAGTTTATTTAAGTCTATTTAGAACACAGAATACATTGATTATTTTGAAAAAATCGAGGGGATTATGAATCATGAAATGGATAAAGAAAAAAAGTATGGGGGCAGCTGAGCCTGTGGAATTTAAAGATCAAAAAGTTTATCAGGAAGATGAACTGTTTGAGCCTGAAACAGTTTCTTCTTGGAAAGAAAAAGGACAGATAGTAACAGGTACAAATCTGGAAAGAATGGCATCAGGAAGAGCTCCTATTGGAGTCGATTTTAGACCTATTATGTTACATCCTATGACACAACAACAAGATAGTCCTCTCGTTGAGGTTCTCTACTCATTTTATCAAGGCAGGAGTTTGCTTGCTCCTATGAATCCAAAGACAAATTTTATCAGAAAAGTTATTGGTTGGATTTCAAAAAAAAATTCCTAAGTAGGAAAAAAAGAAAAAGTAATTATTGCAAATATTGGAGTAATGTCCCTAAAAGGCGCTCTCTAAACTTTAATGATCACCTCCTTTAATTCCATCATATATTGTAAATGCGAGATGATTGTACAGAGACAGATGAGAAAAGAGCTCCTTCAAGAACATATCTCTTATGATTTTATCAATCTCATCCCAATTTCATTGGCTATAGTAGAAAAAGATTGATCATTAGAAACACTCATTATGAGTAAAAACACGCTGTGACTTATGGAGAAAAATTTATGAAAAGTTATACTTTATCAGATGTTGCACAATATGTTGATATGCATAGTCATGCTATTAATTTTGGTACTCAAGATAATGCCCCTGATGATGTACGGATTAAAACAGCTGAGAACACTCTCGATTTACGATTTACCTCTTCCTATAAGAATTTTTTAAAAAATTATGGAGGAGGAGAAATTGGAGGTGAAGAAATATTCAGTATTTATGAAATCTGCGCAGGTATTCCTGCTGGTGATATTGTTTACCGAAATTTGCTCGATAGAAGAGATGGCTTTACGAATCCCAAACAACTTGTTATCTGCACAACTGATTTCGGTGAAACCTTTTACTTTGATTATACTCAATTTCGGGATGGAGAGTGCCCGCTCTATCTTAAGTTTCCACTTGACGATCCCCAATATTACGCAAGTAATTTTTATGAATTTCTCTGCAAAAGAATTAAAGAGTATGCAGGGGAGGATTCATGAAAACCTATACCTTAGATGATGTTATACAACTAGTTGATAAATAGGATAATTGTAATTTATAGACTGTTATGAAAACATCTCAATAGAAACTGATCATTATAGAGATGAGCAAAATCCCTTTTAATAGACCGTGTCAGTGTTGTCAGTTCTTTTTAGAGCCTATATTATTTTTTTAATGAGAGGAAATTAAAATCAATATATTTCAATAGGTTAAGATTTTACAGATCTTAAAAAAACAATCTATATTGATAATACAACCTATAAATTCAACTAATAATATACGTTCTGAGGGGGTTTTGACGGTTTTTACACCTTCAAAACCTATAAGTAATATAAGAAAATGAATATACATAACTCTCTTTAAACAAAGCTTTTGAAAAGCATAAAGCACTCATTTTAGATGACGATATAATCTTTTAAAGGCAATTCAAAAGAAGCCTATTCACTTTAAGATGGGATTTCTTTTTAGAATAACGCATATAAACACTCCTTTTAAGATGGTAGGTAATCAACTTAACAAGAGAGGTATAGATTATCGCTATGTTCTATACCCCTTATGAGTTTATCATACCCATTATGTGAGCATGCTTTATAAGTTATTCAGTTTCTTTAATTTCTAATTTTGGTAAGCTTTTAACGATTTTCATTGTCTCTAAACTTACAGTAATAACCCTTTGAAACAACTCTAGAGGGTAGGCAGGGTTGCCAACGGTTTCAACAGCATAGCGATTGGCATCATTAACAATGCCACTCTTTTTATCTGTCTTTACACATTGACGCCCCATAACCCATTCAAGAGCGGGTCTACCATTAACGATATACTCATAAGCTTCAAGAGGGATATCTGTCATTGTGATATTGCTGTTATAAATAACAGTTGATTTATCTTTCTCTTTACCTGCTTTTGCGAATTTCATTTCAGTCACATAATAAAACTTTTCTGGATTAGAGATATCAGTCTGTTTTGGATTGCCTTTTTTAAAGGTCACGGGATAAGGTTCTACAGTTTCATAGTTTACGTGCAAATGACCCAGTTCACGTCCTGCTGTTACAAACTTCCAAAAATCTTCAGCACTCTTTACGCAAGGAATGCGAGGCAATTCTTTAGAGAGGTTATCAGCATAACGAGCACGGTAATCTTCCGAATGGAGTAAACCGTAAACGTAATAGAATAGATCATCCTTAGTAATTTTTTCATTTGGATAAGCCTCTTTAAAATGTGCTAATCCTTCATCCGTAATGGCATCATGCTTCTGTAAACCAGCTGTTGTGCTTTTTTCTGTAAATAAATGGGATTGTTTCTCTTTATTGTTTTTCAAGGATTCAGCATCTTCATAAATATAGCGTGGAAAGCATTGACCTTTATCCACTACATCAAGATTAGGTAAATTTTTAGACATAAGTACAGAAAAACCCGATTGAGTTCCCGTACCTGTAATTTGTATTACCATATTTTCAACCACCTTCCCCATAGGGAATATCCGCGGCATTTGATAGACTCTCTCATTAAAAGTACGGTTGCAGTATAGCCATTGTTTCGTAAAAGGACGATAAAGACTTTGCGTGATGCATCTATTTTCAAATTCAAAGATTTTTCCTCTTACTAACTCTTGTTTAACATTATAGCTCCAACTTATCTTCCTCTCATCTGTATCAACGAAATTATTTACAGCCTTTGTACGTATCTTGCGACTAGCATGCGGATAGATATCATTAAAACGTTCCACTTCACTGTTATAGAAGGCAATCATATTACTCATGTTTTTCTTTAAAGTTTCATGGCTTGAGTTATACGTCCAAGCATCACGATTAGTTACAACCCCAAGAGAAAATGTTTCAAATAGTCTGAAATTACATCCCTTCTTATCGCCTATAGCTAAAAATGTTTTGAAATTGTTATCACGTTGATGAATCCAGTCACCATGTTCATCCGGTGTAATTATTTTCCAACTCGATTTATTTGTGATGCCATCAACACTACCAAAGTATTGAAGCATCTCAAGTTTTTTTGCGGTGGAAAGATTATCTCCAATATCATGATAGTAAATCTTACACGGTTGTTTTTTATTTGGATTGCGCACAAAAATCGTTACAGCTATTCCGTTTTGACTTCCAGAACCAAAAACATTGCCTCCTTCCTTTGATAGCTCTTTTGATTTTATATTTTTTCGAATATCACCACGAAGATTAATGATATAAATAGAAGAATATTCATTTCGTAAGCATTTTCGCATGCCATCAGCAAATGCTTTATCTATCCATCCATTTCCAGAAATATAAGCTACAATACCACCTTGAGAACTTAAGCGATTACTTGCCCACCTAATCGCTCGAATATAGCTATCATAGAGATTTCTTTTTAATGTTGCTTGAGATTTAAGTGCATACGTATTTTGGATACTTCTATCAAGTATTTCATATTCTACATTTGCATTATTATCATTCTCACTTCTTTGACCAGAAGAATAAGGAGGGTTACCAAAGATAACTTTGATGTTTAGATTTTTCTGATGCTCTAAATATTCACTGTTTTCTTTGAATAATTCCTGTAGAAGATTTTTCTCTTCAAGCATCTGAAACGTATCAGCCAAACCAATATGCTTGAAAGGAATATATTCACCTTTCATAAGACTATGATACGTCGTTTCAATGTTAATCGCTGCTATGTAATAAGCGAGTAAGACAATCTCATTGGCATGGATATCATGACGGAACTTGTATTCCATATCCTCTGGTTTGATGAGATTAGATTGTAAAAGCCGTGTGATAAAGGTTCCAGTTCCAGTGAAAGGGTCAAGAATAGAAACACCCCGTGACCCTAAGCTTTTTCCAAATTCATTCCGCAACACATCATCAACAGAATGAATGATAAAATCAACAACCTTAACGGGCGTATAAACAATCCCAAGCCTATCCGTGGTTTTCTTAAATGCCTTGGCAAAAAAACTTTCATAAAGTTTGATAATAAGATTCTGTTTTGCATGCGTTTTGGTAATGCCCGCTGTACAGAACGTGACACTTTTGTAAAATTTATCAAGATTTTTCGTTTTCTCTTCGATATTGGTTTTATCCAATTCAGCTAAGATTTTTTCCATGGCTTGCGAAATGGCATTGTTCCGTACAAATTCATTGCCATAAAACAAGGCTTTAAATACGGGACGCGTGACAAGATGCTGTGCAAGCATCTCAATCGCTTCCTCTTGCTTGATTTCACTGTTGACGTTGTTCTTTAATTCCTTATGAAAGGCATCAAAAGCATGAAAGGCTTCACTACTTTCATCGGCAAGTAGGTTTTGAAGATGCGTAATATGGTTTTGAGCAATCTCAGCAACATTACCCGCCCAATTTTCCCAATAATCCGTGATTTTAAAACTATCCAGAAAAATGGCTTTGACAAAATCAAAAAATTCAGAATGGGGGAATAAGTCTCCTTGTCCTCCAGATACCGATTGAGATTTGCTTTCTGCTGTTCCAATGGTATGTCCAGAACTTTCTGCTTTTGATGGTATCGAGATCTCATCAACCGTTGTGGTAAGCTCTTTTAATTCATCCTCACGCTTAATCTCTATAATCTCAATCGTATGGCTGCTATCTTGTCCTAAAGACATTTGATTAATCGTCCGAGCAAGTCTCTCATCATGAGAATGTAAAGCATGCAAAACTTGCCAAACAACACGGTATCTCTTATTGTTTTTTAAAGCCTTTTTGGCTTCTAAGCGTGAAGGAATGATAATGGGTAAAATGATATAGCCCGTTTTCTTATTTGGAGCACGGCGCATCACACGCCCCACCGCTTGTATCACATCCACTTGGCTATTACGCGGGTGTAAAAACATGATGGCATCAAGAGCAGGGACATCAATCCCTTCAGACAGACACCGAACATTGCTTAAAATCCGACAAACATTTTGCCCCGCATCTTCTTTAAGCCAATCCAATTCCTCATTGCGTTTTTTGACGCTTTGCGTTCCGTCAATATGTCTTACTTCACAGTTTAGAAAGGGAACGGTTTGAAGGAAATCATCAATATGAGATTTGATAATTTTATTAAAGAGCTTTGTTATATATTGAGAGGTATTGATATCTTTGCAAAAAGCTAAAGCACATTGCATGGGCTCTGTATCATCATCATCAACAGCGGCTTGCTTATCTATTTTGGTAAGTGCTCTATAACAGCCAATAATTTTTGCCGCATCATCTAAATCAATTTCACGGTTTTCATTGGCAATAATCTCCTGTATGGCTGGTGTGATATAGGTTTCATTAATACCCAAGACCACAATCTTGTAAGGAGTTAAAAGTTCATTATCGACAGCTTCCGCGAATGTATAATGATGGAGTTGTTTGCCATAAAGCGTTTCATCGTCCATAGATGCGAGAACGGCATTAATCTCATCCGCCCGCCTTTTGGCAGTATCACTAAAAATACGCGGCGTTGCTGTCATATACAGACGTTTTTTACCTCGAATGATGCTGTTATCGTGAACCTTGATAAATTCAGATTCATTGTCTTCACTTTCCAATGAAGCCCCAGTTGTTCTATGCGCTTCATCACAAATGATCAGATCAAATTCGGGTAAATCATGGTCTTTTTGAGCATCCGAAATCACTTGGATTGAATGATAA